>NZ_JAQDGZ010000004.1:0-46130 GCF_027663865.1 Coprococcus sp. AF99-45 | reverse complement strand
TTTGGCGAATGTACATCATCGAGCTGCTAAGTGAGATGCTGTACGGAGTATACAGATCGAGCAGAAGTCAGCCTGCTCGATTATACGATGAGTCAAGTGCAGAGGCTGTACAAAGTATACAGAGTGGGCAGGAGCATCCTACTCGATCATAGTATGAGGGGTGAAAAAATGAACAGTTTTTTTCATGAAGCAGTAGAAGAAAATCCGATCATTGCAGCAGTAAAGAACATGGATGATTTAAAAATCTGCTGTTCTTTGGAAGATATCCGGGTTGTGTTTATTTTATTTGGAGATGTCTGTTCGATCCGTGAGATCGTCCAACAGATAAAAGATTCCGGGAAGGTTGCGATGGTTCATGTAGACCTGATAAGCGGTCTTAGCAGTAAGGAAATTGTCGTAGATTTTATTCGGAAAAATACAGAAGCAGATGGAATAATTTCCACAAAAGCCGCATTGATTAAAAGGGGGAAGGAACTTAAGATGTTCACAGTCCTAAGGTATTTTCTTCTGGATTCAATGGCATATGAGAATATCAGGCAGCAACAACACGCCGTGAAGCCCGATTATATCGAAGTACTTCCGGGTGTGATGCCGAAGGTGATCGGAAAAGTCTGTAAAATGTCAAAGACACCGATCATTGCAGGTGGTCTGATCTCGGACAAAGAATCTGTGATGGCGGCACTTTCAGCTGGAGCGATCGCAGTTTCATCTACGAATCATGAAGTCTGGAAAATGTAAAACAAAAGTAACAGAAGATATTTAAACAAAGTACAGGTATTTGAGGATGAGTAAGTAGCGAAGCGGCATAGAATATCCGCTTTACTATAAAACATGCAAAGCAGCGATTTTTATTAAAGGAGGAAAAAGAGTATGGCTAAGTATGTAATGGCACTGGACGCAGGAACAACAAGTAACAGATGTATCCTGTTCAATGAAAAAGGAGAAATGTGCAGCGTTGCACAGAGGGAATTCACACAGTATTTCCCGAAACCGGGCTGGGTTGAACATGATGCAGATGAGATCTGGGCAAGTATGCTTGGTGTAGCCGTTGAAGCAATGAACATGATTGGGGCAGAAGCAGAGGACATTGCAGCAATCGGTATTACAAACCAGAGAGAGACAACCATCGTCTGGGACAAAGAGACAGGAGAGCCGATCCATCATGCAATCGTATGGCAGTGCCGCAGAACTTCTGAGTATTGTGACAGTCTGAAGGAAAAAGGACTTACCGATAAATTCAGAGAAAAAACAGGACTTGTTATCGACGCGTATTTTTCAGGAACAAAGGTAAAATGGCTTCTTGATAATGTGCCGGGAGCAAGAGAGAGAGCAGAAAAGGGAGAATTATTATTCGGTACAGTTGAGACATGGCTGATCTGGAAACTGACAAAAGGTGCAGTTCATGTAACTGATTATTCAAATGCTTCCCGTACGATGCTGTTCAATATCAATACGCTTGAATGGGATGATGAGATTCTTGCAGAGCTGAACATTCCGAAATGCATGCTTCCAGAACCAAAACCGTCAAGCTGTGTATATGGAGAAGCAGATCCTTCTTACCTCGGTGGACCGATTCCGATCGCAGGAGCAGCAGGAGACCAGCAGTCCGCACTGTTTGGACAGACATGCTTCAATGCAGGCGAAGCAAAGAATACATATGGAACCGGATGTTTCATGCTGATGAATACCGGTGAGAAACCGATCTTCTCAAAGAACGGACTGGTAACAACCATCGCATGGGGACTGGATGGAAAAGTAAATTATGCACTGGAAGGTTCAATTTTCGTGGCAGGAGCTGCAATTCAGTGGCTGAGAGATGAACTTCGTATTATTGATTCCGCACCGGATTCAGAATACATGGCTAAGAAAGTAAAAGATACAAACGGATGCTATGTAGTACCTGCATTTACCGGACTTGGAGCACCGCACTGGGATCAGTATGCAAGAGGAACGATCGTAGGAATTACACGTGGCGTTAATAAATATCACATTATCCGCGCAACTCTGGAATCCCTTGCTTATCAGGTAAATGATGTTCTGGAAGCAATGAAAGCTGACTCTGGAATTGAACTTGCAGCACTTAAGGTTGACGGTGGAGCAAGTGCAAATGATTTCCTGATGCAGACACAGTCTGACATCATCAATGCACCGGTTAACCGTCCGCAGTGTGTAGAGACAACCGCAATGGGAGCTGCTTATCTTGCAGGTCTTGCAGTTGGATACTGGGCAAGTAAAGAGGATGTTATTAAGAACTGGGCAATTGATAAGACATTCGAGCCAAAGATTGCAGATGAAGAAAGAGAAAAACGGATCAAAGGCTGGAATAAGGCTGTCAAATATGCTTACGGATGGGCAAAAGAAGATTAGATTTTGACAGTAAAAAGGAAATGAAAACGGAACATTGAATAGGGAAAAGGGGGACTTATTATGTTACCTTATATAGCAGAGTTTCTTGGAACAATGATACTTATTATTCTTGGAGATGGAGTAGTAGCAAATGTGAACCTTAACAAATCCGGTATGAAAGGTGCCGGTGCGGTTCAGATTACATTTGCCTGGGGTCTTGCAGTTCTGCTTCCGGCATTTATTTTCGGAGAGGCTTCAGGAGCTTCCTTTAATCCGGCACTTACAATCGCGCTTGCAGTGGACGGAAGTTTTGCATGGTCGATGGTTCCTGGATATATCATCGCCCAGATCGCAGGAGCATTCGTAGGCGGCTGTATCGTTTATTTACTTTTCAAAGGACAGTTTGACGCCACAGAAGATCCGGGAACAAAGCTTGGTGTATTCTGTACAGGACCTTCGATTGCAAACACAGGACTGAATATTTTCAGTGAGGCAGTTGGAACATTTATCCTTGTATTTGCGATCAAGGGAATTGGAAACGTGACAGGACTTTCCACAGGCGTTGACAAATTATTTGTATTCGGAATTATCGTATCAGTAGGTATGTCACTTGGCGGACTGACCGGTTATGCGATCAACCCGGCAAGAGATCTTGGACCAAGACTTGCACACGCAGTACTTCCGATTAAAGGAAAAGGTGATTCAAACTTCGGATACGGTCTGGTTGTACCGATCATCGGACCAATCATCGGAGCAATCGCAGCAGTATTACTGTATGGGGCAATTCCGTGGTAAAAGTTCAGAATTGAAAATGGTAATGGCATGAGATGAGAGAGCCTGACAGGATAACCGCATAAAGGAAATGCGTTTACTTGGTAGGCTCTTTTTCATAAGCAGGAAGTTCAGGAAGAAAAAACAGTTATTAAGGAGTGATCTGGGAATGTATGATGTAATAATTATCGGGGCTGGAGTATCCGGTGCGGCAACAGCAAGAGAGCTGTCACGTTATAAAGTGAAGGCATGTGTAATCGAGAAAGAAGAGGATGTATGCTGTGGTACTTCCAAGGCAAACAGTGCAATTGTCCATGCCGGTTATGATGCGGCAGAAGGATCGCTGATGGCAAAACTGAATGTCAGGGGAAATCAGATGATGGAACAGCTTTCAAAGGATCTGGATTTCCCATTTAAGAAAAATGGCTCTCTGGTTGTATGTCTGCATGAGGAGGATATGCCGAAGCTTCAGGCACTGTATGACCGAGGTGTTGCAAATGGTGTTAAGGAGTTAAGAATTCTTAACTGTAAGGAATTGAAAGAAATGGAACCGAATATTTCCGATCAGGCGTATGCCGCACTTTATGCACCGACAGCCGGAATTGTATGTCCGTTTAATCTGAACATTGCAATGGCTGAGAATGCAAATGTAAATGGTGTGGAGTTCAAATTTGATACGGAAGTTACGGATCTTAAACCAATAGATGAGGGATGGGAGATCCATACAAATAACGGAGTTTTCCAGACAAGGTACGTGGTAAATGCAGCTGGAGTCTATGCAGACAAGTTTCATAATATGGTAAGTGAGAAGAAGATCCATATTACCCCTAGAAGAGGAGATTACTGCCTGCTTGATAAGAGTGCGGGAAGTCATGTGAGCAAGACGATTTTTGCACTTCCGGGAAAATATGGAAAAGGTATTCTGGTTGCACCGACGGTTCACGGTAATCTGATCCTTGGACCAACGGCGATCGATATCGAAGATAAAGAAGGAACCAATACAACAAGAGAAGGTCTGGATCAGGTGATCGAAAGAGCAGAGATGAATGTGAAAAATATTCCGCTCCGTCAGGTGATTACTTCATTTGCCGGACTTCGTGCACATGAGGACGGACATGAGTTCCTGATCGGGGAAGTGGAGGATGCAAAAGGATTTATCGACTGTGCAGGCATTGAATCACCGGGACTTACCAGTGCACCGGCAATCGGAGAAATGGTGGCACAGATCCTGAAAGAGAAAATGAATCTGGAAGAAAAAGAAGATTTTATCGCAACAAGAAAGGGTGTTCTGGATCCGAATACACTCAGCAAGGAAGAAAGAATGGAACTGATCAAAGAGAAACCGGAATATGGAAATATTATTTGCCGTTGTGAAATGGTTACAGAGGGTGAGATCATGGATGCGATCAACAGACCGCTCGGCGCCAAATCTCTTGATGGGGTAAAACGCAGAACAAGAGCCGGAATGGGACGATGTCAGGCTGGATTCTGTTCACCGAGAACGATGGAAATCCTGGCGAGAGAACGCCATGTGAGTATGTTCGAGATCACAAAATCCGGTGGAGATTCTAAAATTGTCACAGGTACTAATAAGGATTCGTTATAAGAGGGAGGCATTGCATCATGAGAGCTTATGATATTGTTATCATTGGAGGAGGACCGGCAGGACTTGCGGCTGCAATTTCGGCGAAGAAAAGCGGAGTGGACAGTGTCCTGATCCTGGAAAGAGACAAAGAACTTGGCGGAATCCTGAATCAGTGTATCCACAACGGATTCGGACTCCATACATTTAAGGAAGAACTGACCGGACCGGAATATGCAGGACGTTTTATTGATCAGGCGAAAGAACTGAATATTGAATACAAGCTGAATACAATGGTTATGGATATCAGCCCACAGAAGGTTGTCACCGCAATGAACCGGGAGGAAGGTCTTTTCGAGATTCAGGCGAAGGCAGTTGTCCTGGCAATGGGATGCCGTGAACGTTCCAGAGGCGCACTTAATATTCCGGGCTATCGTCCGGCGGGTATTTTCTCAGCAGGTACGGCACAGAGACTGGTCAATATCGAAGGCTATATGCCGGGGCGGGAGGTCGTGATCCTTGGTTCCGGCGACATCGGACTGATCATGGCGAGACGAATGACATTTGAAGGCGCAAAGGTTAAGGTTGTTGCAGAGCTGATGCCGTATTCCGGAGGACTGAAGAGAAATATTGTACAGTGTCTGGATGATTATGATATTCCGCTGAAGTTGAGCCATACCGTTGTGGACATCAAAGGGAAAGAGCGGCTGGAAGGAATTACACTGGCACAGGTGGACAGTCACGGAAAACCAATTCCGGGAACAGAAGAAGAATACAGCTGTGATACGCTTCTTCTTTCCGTAGGATTGATCCCGGAAAATGAAATTTCAAGAGGCATGGGCGTGGATATGAACCCTGTCACATCAGGACCAAAGGTAAATGAGAGCCTGGAAACAAACATCGAAGGTGTATTTGCCTGCGGAAATGTCCTGCATGTGCATGACCTGGTTGACTTTGTATCGGAAGAAGCCGGAACTGCAGGAAGAAATGCTGCGGAATACGTCAAACTGGGAGAAGAGCGCAGACAGGACGGAAAAGAGATTCGGATGAATCCGATTGAAGGTGTCCGCTATACTGTGCCCGGAACAATTAACGTAGACCGGATGGATGAAAATCTGACTGTGCGTTTCCGTGTGGGCGGTGTCTACAAGAACTGTTATATCAGTGCATATTTTGATGATGAGAGAGTGATCCACAGAAAACGTCCGGTTGTTGCACCAGGTGAGATGGAAGAGATTAAGCTGACAAAAGAGCAGCTTCTGAAATATCCGGATCTGCAGACCATCACAGTAAAGATTGAGGAGGCGTAGACGATGGAAGAGAGAAAATTGACATGTATCGGCTGTCCGATGGGCTGCCCTCTTACAGTTATAATGAATGGGAAAGAAGTAGTGGGTGTAACCGGAAATACCTGCAAGCGCGGTGATGTATACGCAAGAAAAGAAGTGACGAATCCGACGAGAATCGTAACTTCGACCGTGCGTGTGTCCGGCGGAAGCATCGATATGGTATCGGTGAAGACAAAAGAAGATATCCCGAAGGGCAAGATCTTTGAATGTGTGAAGGCGCTCAAAGGAATTGAAGTTCCGGCTCCGGTTCATATTGGGGATGTGATTCTTGAAAATGTGGCGGACACGGGCGTGGATATTGTTGCGACGAAGAATGTTGAATAAAAGGAAAAGAAGGAGAAGTCCTGTATGGTGACGGAAAGGGTTGCCATATGGGACTTTTTTATATTGTATTCTGGAGAAACATTTTGTGATTTCGTGAAAATCTAAGTATAAACATTTCTGTTTTTCGTTAAGAAATGGGTATAAACATTTTCTATTTTCGTTAAAAACTAGCGTAAAACATTTCTGTTTTTCGTTAAAAAGCAAGGAAAAACATTTCGTGTTTTCGTGAAAAAATGTATAATAGGAGAATCGAAACATTGCGCAGGAGGACTTTCATGGAACCATTCTATTATACCAAAATGACGAAACAGCAGCAGGCAGCATACCATGTAATCATGCAGGGAGCGAATGCACTTGCGGATGAATTTCAGATACCGCGCATAGAAAGTGCGGAGCTTTATGATGTCTTTTTCAGACTTCGGCTGGATCATCCGGAGATTTTCTGGATGACAGGATATAAGTATAAATACTATCAGGACTCTCCGAATCTGATCTTTGTACCGGAGTATCTGTTTGACAAAAATAAAATCCGGGAGCATCAGAGGGCAATGTCCTCCAGAGTAGAAAAACTTGCGCGGGCGGCAAAAGATTTGTCTGAATGGGAAAAGGAGAAATATATTCATGATTTTATCTGTGATAATGTGACTTATGATAAGCTGAAAAAGGCGTATTCCCATGAGATCATCGGTCCACTTGGACATGGAGTTGGCGTATGTGAAGGGATTGCAAAATCTGTGAAAGTACTCTGTGATGCGCTTGGAATCTGGTGCATGATCGCAGTCTGTGGTAACAATCCGGAAAAAGGGATCAAGTACCGTCATACTTGGAATATCGTAAAAATTGGTGGTACATATTATCATCTGGATGCAACTTTTGACAATACGCTTGGTAAACACAGTGCGGCAGGACAGGAGATCCGCTATGATTATTTCAATCTGGACGACAAGAAGATTTTCCGGGATCATGAACCGCTGATCGCACCGGCACCGGTCTGTACGAATGGGGATCATTTTTATTATCGGGAGAAGAAACTTTCCTTTACAAAAGAAGAAGATGTCTATAAACGGTCGCTGCAGGCGGCTAAGAAGGGCAGGACATTGACCTTTCAGTGGAGAGGTGGCTATCTGACAAGAGAAGTTTTGGAGAAACTTTTGGATCTGCTCCGGAAAGCCGGAGAAGAGAAGCAGAAGGCTGCCAGGATCAGCCTCAATTGGTCGCAGGCAGTGATCAGTGTCAGTTATGTGGAGGACAGAGGACTTGCCTGTGTGGATATGGAAGAGGCAAATGAAGGAGAAAAGGAATAGATGAGTGAACTGGAAATACAGGAAAATATGTCAGCAGAGGAAGCGTTCATGGATACAGAAAGTGCATATGAAGAAATTCCGGAGGCCTTCCAGAAGCTTGCCCAGTTACTCGGTCAGGATCAGTTTGAACTTCTGTTTCCAGACAAAGATGTGGAAAACCAGGATGAAATGCGTCTGGTGTATCTGATGAATGATGCAGTGGAAAGCTTTCTGGTATTCTCTGGTGCAAGAATGACCGGACATTATCAGAAAGATTATGAAGGAGAGCTGGACGCAACTTTAAGCCAGGAGGATGGAGAATATGTACTTGTCGTATATCAGGGCGAAACGGTTGTGACCATTTTCTTCCAGGATCTTTTGCTGGAGATGAATCTCTATAATTACGGAGATGTGGGACATTTCTGGGTGAAAGGGTATGAGTATCTGCGGATTCTGGAATACCGTCTGGCGATTCTGAATGATAAATGTGAATACCTTGGAGAAAAGGCAACAAGTGATACAGAACGGAAACTTGCAAAACTGGTACATTTTCCTCCGCTGAACTATACCTGTTATCCGGCAGTTCCGGCAAAATATATTGTCCCGATGGAAGATCCGTGGAATCCGACCGAAGAGGCAATGGTTGTGATGGAAGAGCTCGTTAAAGAAGCAGGGGATAAAAGTCTGTTGTGGTGGCTGCAAAGATACCGGAGATATCATGGAAAAAGAATGAGCAGATGGATTGCCCGATTATTACATCGGGAGAAACATGCGGCGGTTGTAGACTTGCTAAATAAAAAACTTGCCAAAGAAGCGGAAAATTATCCACGGAGGGATTTTGGGGAGAAATTTAATCAGAAATATCAGAACATTTTGAAAAAAGCCGAAAAAAGAAAAGCAGAGCTGGAGTCAAACGGACAGAAAGTTACACTTGTACGTGAGGAGCCATTTGCTGCGGCAAGAGATTCGGTAGATTTCAAAGTGTACCTGATGATTTGGAAAGAAAAACAGGGGAACCGTGTTGCTGAAATAGAAGAATTTTAGCAATGGATGATATGAGAACTTAGAAAATAGAAACAGGTCAACGGAGTGAGACTCAATTGATATTCAAAGAGAGGAACAAATACAAATGATCAACCGAGAAGATATGCTGGAATTGACGCGGCGGATGACGCCTGCAAGAACATCATTCACAAGAATAGCAGGCTGTTATGTAGATGCAGACGGAGATTTTGACGGAAGCTTTAACATCAACTTCCTCAAACTCTCTGCGTCAGAAAAAACAAAAAATCTCGCAATCGCCAAAACGATTCCATTTGCAGAGACAAACACAAAACTGAAAAAATACGAGATCCAGCCGGAAAATCAGAAAGCCGGAAGTATGTGGCAGCTTTTGATGGCGCTCAGAGACTGTGAACTCAAAAACGATGCCCTGATGGATACTCTTTATGATATCATCATGGAAAACATCCGGATCTCCACCCCTTACGCGATCTATGTTTTCCATGATAACTACGATATCCCAGCCAAAGCCACCGACAAAGAACGCCTCGGAGAATCCGAAGAGATGTTCCCATATCTCATCTGCGCCATCTGTCCCCTTGTCGGCGAATACGAACCTGGTTCTCCAACATCCGGCTTCCTCTTCCCCGCCTTTACAGACCGCAGCGGTGACCTGAACCATATAAATATCTATGGCATAACTGAAAAGAAACGTGAAGAACTTGGTAGACTTATATCTTTATAATAATGTGTTGTTGGAACTATTTTAAAGATACAAATTTTTAAAAACTAAAACAAATCATTATACTCAAATTTATGAATATGGTTAAAACCCTAGACAAACAAATCACCATCAGCCATGCGCAGCGAGCTGATGCTCCACAAGGGAAAATTTTCAAGTTGCAGGAGTACCAGAAAAAACGGATAAATAAATGGATCGGGTCAGATTCGCTTGAGCACTATGGAGATGAGACTCAGGATGTTGTGGAAGCCATTGCTGACACAATATACGTTTTCAGAGGCTCATCGGAATGCCCAGTGCGTGGGAAGCAGACCCGATCCATTTACTTATCCGTTTTTTCGTATCCCTTCAACAACCTAAACCCTATTCATCCATCAGCAAGCTCCGAAATTCCGTAAAGAAGCGTCCCTGCTCTTCTTTGGTCATCTTAATCAGCATCTCCAGGCTTTCCATACTGATCCGCCCGGCTGAGAACAGCAGTTCCGTATAATCCCATTTCGTATATCCATACTTTTTTTCCCAGTCGCAGATTTTCTTCATTCCATAATAATAGCAGGTGAAATATCCCGGCGCATTCTGGTGTGCCTGTACCTGGGCGCGGGCAGTTACGCGGTCAAAGCCAAGCTCTTCTTCGTAGATTTTTACAGCATCTTCCAGTGTCGCTCCAAAATAATACAGCTGCAGATCAACCAGGATACGGACAGAGGCATGATGACGGCGGAATGCAACGAACAGAGGGAAGAACGGGTCTTCCGCAAAGATAAAGGTAAATGCGCGTTCAGTACGAATACAGGTTCCCTCTTCCAGAGGTACACTTTTTGCTCCTATTTTTACAGTTTCCGGTGTTGGATCGATCGCTGCACGGATAAACTGGACATGGTGTCCCGGATAAGTTTCGTGCATGGTATTCATCTTGATCCAGCCATCGGTAATGTTCTGATAATTATACTGATTCAGGAACATCTGGCCGCGGAGCGGTTTGACACGGAAATCACCACCCTCATAACCGCCCCAAGGGTAAGAATCCTTATAGCAAGGCGGAAGCGGAACGCACAGACAGGTTTCATCTTCCGGAAGACGTACATATTCATGAGCGACAGCACGGGTACGTTTCAGATAATTTCTGGCACGTGTATACATTTCCTCGGCACTGTCGCAAGGACCGGCATAGCGGAAAAGCACATCGCTGACTTCTTTCATTGTCTTCGGAGTTCCTTCCGGAAGCTCTAATTTGGAGGCGATTTCGAATACTTCAGCACGGGTCTTTTCAATTTCTTCTTTATGCCATGCAAGCAGTTCGTCGAGAGATACACCAAGACGGTTTTTCAGAAGGCTGCGGTAAGCTTCCGGATCCATCTTGATGGTCTTTGAGAGATCATCCTTTAACAATTCTTCAGAGTCAGACTGGCAGTCAGAAACGAGTAAATCTGCCATTTCCTGAAGCTGATCGATAAAAATCCGGAAGGACTGTGATAAAGATGCAATCTGTTCTTCTGTGAAATCCGGGAAATATTCATTTAACAATTTCTGGTCGCGCTGCATATCCAGCCTTGCGCGGGCAAAGGCAGAAGAAAGGGAAGCTTCATTTTCTCCGTATTGTGTGTGGATCAGATTAAGGATCAAATCCTGATTTTCATGGAATGCCTGTAATTTTCTGGTCAGGAGATCGAGACGTACTTCATTAGAACGCCTGTCACAGCGAGCGATTTCCTGAAGATAATAGACAAAATCCAGGAGAGGTGCTTCCGGATTGTGTTCTTTTTCTTCGATAGTAAATTTAAGAGAATCCAGGAAGTCATTCAGATGATGCTTCACCAGACGATAGACATTGTCCGGTGCATCCAGGTTTTCAACCTGTGTTTTTAAATCGTTCCATTTTTCGCAGACCGACCTGATCTTTTCGGGAGTCGGGAGAAAAAGGATATTTTCAAAAGAACGGTGGCTTTCGAGTTGGTCATGCAAAATGGCAAGTTCTCTGTCAAGTTCGCGGTAAGTATTGGTTAAGTCAGTATTTTTCATGAGTAAATGGCACTCTCCTTTTTTAGAAATTTGTTCTGATTGTATCTTACCGCAGAAAATGTCAAATGAAAAGCAGGACAGATAAAAAGATTCGCGTGTCGACTTATGCCCCTTTCTGTGATATGATAATCAAGAGATTATTATGAGCAGAAAGGGGCATTTTTTCGATGGCAGCAACATCTGAAAATAAGCCAAAACAATATATATCTGTCGGGATCCTGGCGCATGTGGATGCCGGAAAGACGACGCTTTCGGAAGGAATCCTTTATCTTACCGGTCAGATCAGAAAGCTTGGAAGAGTTGACCATGGAGATGCGTTTCTGGACATGTATACGCTGGAGAGAAGCCGGGGGATTACCATTTTTTCCAAGCAGGCGAATTTTGTGCTTGGAGACAAGCAGGTGACTCTTCTTGATACACCGGGGCATGTGGACTTTTCAGCAGAAATGGAGCGTACCTTGCAGGTTCTTGATTATGCAATCCTGGTTGTCAGCGGAGCGGACGGTGTGCAGGGACATACACGAACCCTGTGGAATCTTCTTGCAAGGTATCAGGTTCCGACCTTTATTTTCATAAATAAGATGGATCAGGACGGTACGGACAGACAGGACAGACTTACTGAATTAAAGCGGAAGCTCAGCGGAGAGTGTGTGGATTTTACAGAAGCGGGTGAAGAATTTCTGGAAGAGCTGTCTATGTGCGACGAGACGGTAATGGAAAGCTATCTGGAAAATGGAGAGATCACGGCGAGCCAGATTCAGACGCTGATCCGGGAACGAAAGGTATTTCCATGCTATTTCGGTTCGGCACTGAAGCTGGAAGGTGTGCAGGAATTACTGGACGGACTGGGAAAATACATGGACGGACCGGTAAGCGGGACGCATGCTGAAGAAGCATTTGGAGCGAAGGTATATAAGATATCCAGAGATTCACAGGGCAGCCGTCTGACACATGTGAAGATCACAAACGGAGTACTGAAGGTCAAAGAGATCCTGGAATATATGGCAGAGGAAGAACCTATGCAGGAGAAAGTTAACCAGATCCGGATTTATTCCGGGGACAAGTACGAGATGGTGCAGGAAGCAGAAAAAGGCTGTATCTGTGCTGTGACAGGACTTACCCGGACTTATCCGGGACAGGGGCTTGGGATACAGCAAGGTTCTTCGGCACCGATACTGGAGCCGGTTCTGAATTACCGGGTGGAGCTGCCGGAAGGCTGTGATGTACACCGGATGCTGCAGAATTTCAGGCAACTGGAGGAAGAAGATCCGATGCTCCGTGTAGTCTGGAATGAAGAGGCAGGAGAGATTCAGGTCCAGCTGATGGGCGAAGTGCAGACGGAGATTCTGCAAAGCCTTGTAAAAGAACGCTTTGACGTGGATATTTCTTTTGGAAGCGGGAATATTGTTTACAAAGAAACGATTAAAAATACAGTTGAAGGAGTAGGGCATTTTGAGCCGCTGCGTCATTATGCGGAAGTGCATCTGATACTGGAACCGGGAGAGCCGGGAAGTGGAATCTCGATCGATACGATCTGCAGTGAGGATGTGCTGGACAAGAACTGGCAGCGATTGATCCTGACGCATGTGCTGGAAAGAGAGCATCGGGGCGTTCTGACGGGATCGGTGCTTATTGATGTGAAGATCACACTTGCCAGTGGACGTGCACATCTGAAGCATACAGAGGGTGGAGATTTCCGCCAGGCTGTGTACCGTGCGATCCGCCAGGGACTGATGCAGGCAGAGAATGTACTGCTTGAACCGTATTATGCATTTCGTCTGGAAATTCCGTCAGAGATGACAGGCCGTGCACTTACGGATATTCAGCGGATGAATGGAGAATTTGACGGACCGGAGACGGAAGATGATATGGCTGTGGTCACCGGAAGTGCACCGGTGTCTGAAATGCAGGATTATCAGAGAGAAGTAACCACATACAGCAGAGGAAGAGGGAAACTGTTCTGTACGCTGAAGGGATATTTTCCATGCCATAACCAGGACGAGGTTGTAGAGGCGATTGGTTACGATCCGGAGCGGGATGTGGAGAATCCGACGGGCTCTGTATTCTGTGCTCATGGAGCAGGATATAATGTACCATGGCAGGAAGTGCCGGAACATATGCATATTGAGGCACAGCTTCCGAAGATCCTGGAAGAGCGGAAAAGGCTGGCAGGAGAGACAGAAAAAAGTCTGGATGAGACTGTACCGGTAAATTTACGCAAGGAGAAAAGCGGATCAGCAGAAGCAGCAGTCAGAGGCGGCAGGCATTATGCACGTAATGCCAGAGAAGACAGGGAACTGGAAGAGATTTTTATCCGGACTTACGGACGGGTAGAGCGAAAAGCCGATCGTCTTCCAAAGACTGTGACTGCAGGGAAAACGCCAAAAGCAAAGAAAGATGAAGAAGGCGTACAGGAATATTTGCTGGTAGATGGTTATAATGTTATTTTCGCATGGGATGATCTGAAAGAACTGGCAAAAGAGAATATTGAAGCAGCAAGAAATAAACTGATGGATGTGCTTTGCAATTATCAGGGGTTCAAGAACTATCCTCTGATTCTGGTATTTGATGCCTACAAGGTTGAAGGCGAAGCAATGGAAATCTTCAAATACCACAACATTCATGTTGTGTATACAAAAGAAGCTGAGACGGCGGATATGTACATTGAAAAGGTAGTACATGAAGTCGGAAGAAAGTATCATGTGACGGTAGTTACATCAGATGGTGTGGAACAGGTGATCACACAGGGACAGGGAGGTACGATCATATCTTCCCGGGAGTTCCTGGAAGAGGTGAAGATCGTGAACCGGCAGATTCAGGAAGAATGGGAGCTTCACAAAGAGAGTGCGAAAAATTATCTGTTCGATCATATGGACAGAGAGCTTGCCGGTCATATGGAAGAGGTCCGCATGGGCCGGAAAGAATTGGGTGAGAGAGCAAATGATCAATAAAGAGGAATTTCTGAAAACCTGTAATCTGACAGAGGATGACCTTACGGCTGCCCGGATTTCCTGGGAGGAGCTGACAGAGATCTATGAAGATTATATGTCAAAAACGAAATTGTTCCGTCATCTGGGAAAAGAATTTGTAGATGAATATATTTATGATATTGAGCGGGCAGGGATCCATTCCTACCGTTACAGAACCAAGAATCCAATGCACCTTCTGGAAAAGATCATCCGGAAGCGGAAAGAAAATTATGCAAAATTTGAACATATCAACAAATCGAATTACCACAAATACATCACAGATTTGATTGGTATCAGGGTTTTCTTCCTTTACCGGGAGGACTGGATCCATTTTCATAAGTTCATCACTTCGATGTTTGAAAATGATCCGAACAATTATGTAGAGGACAGGCTGCGGGATTTTGATGAGGATCCGGAGCACTGCTATATCGCAGAACGTCCAAAAGTATACAAGCGTTCCGGAGATACGAGGATTTATGACAGTACGCAGATTGAAGTGCGGACAGGCGGGTATTACCGTTCACTGCATTATATTATCAAGTATCACGGATACTATCTGGAAATTCAGGGCAGAACGCTTTTTGAAGAAGGATGGAGCGAGATTGACCATGATATTGTGTATCCGTATTACAAGGATGATGAGATGCTGACGGAGTTTTCCGGACTGCTGAACAGGCTTTCGGGAATGGCAGATGAGATGAGTTCGTATTTCAGAAAGATGAAAGAACTCAGAGAAGAAGAACCGGATAAAAAAATAAAGGATCTCTTATAAAAATTAAAAATATCATATCACGTTATGGGTGGTATCTTTTTGTAAACTATGTGCGGAAAGGTACATTCTTTTTTGATATTAAATGATTGGAAATTTGTTTATAATAATGAGAGCGTAGGGATAAAAAGAAAATACTTGCGTATAATTAGCCTAGATTATTCACGGCTATGCCGTGTGAAGTGCGTGTGAAAAAACTCTTGTTTTTTCACACGCCCTTTCTTTTTTTGACTTTTTTCAAAATCATCTGATATTCTCTGCTTTCCAAAATGTGATTAGTGAAAATGCATAAAAACAAAACTATAAAATTGTCAAAAATAACCAACAAGCACAAAATGTGTCCAAATTTGACAGTGAGAAAGGTCTAAAATGACAGAACAAGATTTAAAATTCAAGATAGAATCATATTGCAAACGAAAAAGAAACGTTAAAACAAAGAAAAATAATAAAAAAGCGAAAGGAGAAGCGTATGAAAACGCAATGTCATAATCCATATCTCCCGTTGTGGGAACATATTCCGGATGGGGAACCGCATGTGTTTGAAGACAGATTATATATATTCGGAAGTCATGATCTGGAGAATGGGAATGAATTTTGTGAGCAGGATTATGTATCATGGTCGGCACCGCTGGATGACCTGTCTGACTGGCGTTATGAAGGCGTGATCTACCGAAAAGATCAGGATCCATATAACGTAAATGTGCTTCCTTTATATGCGCCGGATGTAGTACAGGGGCGTGATGGAAGATATTACTTATATTATTGCATCAAATTCCAGGATTCCATCAATGTGGCTGTCTGTGATACGCCGGCAGGGCAGTATGAATTTTATGGACGTGTCCAGTACAAAGACGGTCAGGCGATGATGGAAAATCAGACCTATGATCCATCTGTGATCTGTACAGAGGAAGGAAATTTTCTGTATTTTGGATTTGCACCATGTATGATCAATATTCCGCGTTATAAAGACCAGGATCTGAAAGGCGGAAGCGTACTTCAGTTGGAAGACGATATGATCACCGTAAAAGAAGGACCGCAAGTGATCATTCCGAGTCTGAATTATGGAAAAGGAACTTCATTTGAAGGAAACGAATACTTTGAAGGACCATCTATTCGAAAAATAAATGGAAAATATTATCTGATCTATTCTTCCGTAAATACGCATCAGCTCTGTTATGCGATTAGTGACAGGCCGATGGAAGGATTTGAATTTGGCGGAGTCATTGTAAGCAATGGGGATGTCGGATACAACGGAAGAAAAGAAGAAGACAAACTGATGTCTGTTGGAAATAATCATGGTGGTCTGGTGGAGATAAACGGACAATGGTATATGTTCTATCACCGCCATACTTTCCTGAACCAGTATAATCGACAGGGATGTGCAGAAAAGGTGTATTTTGATGAGAACGGACAGATTCCGCAGGTAACGATTACGACAAGCGGAATGAATCCAGGACCTCTTTCCGGAGATGCATCTTATCCGGCAGTTTATTGTTGTAATCTGACGAATGGACACATGGGAGCATTGTCTTCCATTGGAAGAACCAACCAGGAAATCGATTTTCCTTATATGACGAGTGTAAATGAAGAACGTTATATCACGAACATTAAAGATGGAACGAGAATTGGATATAAGTATATCAATCTGGAAGAAACCGGAAAAATTGAAGTCGTTTATCAGACAGATGTTCCGGGTGAACTGGAAATTTACACAGAAGAGAATGGAGAAAGAAAGGCAGTTATTTCTTTGAAGCCATGTAAATGGTGGAAAACCGCTGAAACAGAAGTAACATTTACCGAAGAAAAAGAACTGTATCTGGTATACAAAGGGGAAGGTGTACTTTCTCTTTTGACATTAAATCTAAAAGGAAAAAGGAATTAAGGAGGAAGAAACATGAAAAACAGTAAACCAACATGGAAAGAGATTCTTGCATTTGCTGTCGGAGATGGTGGATGCAACCTGGTATGGACAACAATCGGTTCTTACCTGACATTATATTACACAGACAGTGTAGGACTTGCAGCAGCAGCGATTGGTACGATGATGCTTCTCACAAGACTTCTGGACGGAATTTCAGATCTGATCATGGGAAGCATTATCGACCGTACACATACCAAATGGGGAAAAGCAAGACCGTGGATCTTATGGACTGCAATCCCAATGGGACTTGGACTGGTTCTGATGTTCAGTGTACCGTCCGGACTGAGCAGCGGAGGAAAGATGGCTTATGCGGTCATTACCTATATCCTGATGGCAGTTGCTATTTATACCGCATGTAACCTGGCATATAATACACTGCTTTCACTGGAAGCACCGGATCCGAAAGACCGTGTAACAATGAGTTCTATCCGTTTCTTTGTTACAATGTCAGTGGTACTTTTCATCAACTACAACTGCAATAACCTGGTAGGAAAATTCGGATGGACCGGAATGGCAGTAATCTTTGGGGTAATTGCTACAATATTGCTTTTGATCACATTTGCAGGAACAAAAGAGCGTACACATGCAGAAGAAAATACTTCTAAGAAACAGGAAAACAAAATCAGTGTTGGAGAATCATTCAAACTTCTTTTCGAGAACAGATATTTCTGGCTTCTGACGGTTGTATTTGTTATCAACTATACAGTTCTTGGTGTAAATAACGGACTTCGTATTTATTATGCAAGAGATGTCCTTGGAAATGTAGGACTGATGGGAACACTTACATTATGCTTTATTTTACCAAAACTGATCGGTAACCTGATTTACCCTTACATCAATAAATTCCTCGGAAAATGGAAGAGCATGATGATCGGATATGCAATTGAACTTCTTGGTGTACTGATCATGGCATTTACAGGAACTTCTTTTACAACAGCAGTCATCGGACTTGTCTGCCTTGGAATCGGTGGAATTCCGCACAATGCAGGACTTTTCGCAATGGTGGCAGATGTTATTGATTATGGCGAGTGGAAGACAGGTGTCCGCCTTGATGGTATGACAAACTCTGTTACATCCTTTGGTATGAAAGTCGGAGCTGGTCTTGGATCCGCAATTGTTGGATGGGGACTTGCATGGGCTGCATACGATGGAAGTCTTACCGCACAGGGAATTGGTCAGGCAGCAGTTACCATTTCAGGAATCAAGACCGTATTTACAATGGTTCCTGCAGTTCTGATCATTATCGGAATGGTTGCACTGTTCTTCTGTAACCTGGATAAGATTTATCCACAGATTGCAAAAGGACTGGAAGAAAAAAGAGCGAACGAAAAATAGAAAATTTTAAAAATTACAGAGGATAGTCGTCAGGATTGGCGGCTATTCTTTGCGTATATATTTCAGTATGGGAGAAAATCCTGTATAATGATTTGTAAGAATGTTCAAGTATATTTTGAGGAGAAATGAACACAGGAGGTCCATATGCCACATTCAATTTATGAGTCAATAACAAATAATCAGAGCTTTCCTGTAAATATATTTGTTGCGCCAATTCAGAGCAGTACCTATCACTGGCATAATGAATATGAAATGATCGGAATATTAAAAGGGAGCATCTGGATGCAGGTGCAGTCGGAGCAGGTCAGATTAAAAAAGGGGGATATCTATCTGGTGAATCCGAATGTGATCCATGCGATAAAAGGAGTAGAAAATGAAGAAAATCTGTGTATGTTCGTGCAAATGAGCCGCGAGCTTTTGGCATTTGATGAGGAGGACAATAAAGAGGTACGGTTTTATCTTGACAGTACAGACGAGGAAGAGCCGGAAAAAGAATTCGCATATTTTTATAAAAAGATGGCTGAACTGGTATATGAATCTATGCGTGAGGACAGACATCAGGCATTTCGGATAAGGGCACAGGTGTGTACACTGATCGCAGATCTGTTTGATCAGGTTATTTATGATATCAGGTTTAAAGATGCAGCTGCACAGAACGATCAGGAACTGACGGTAAAGGCGATCACGCTTATGGAAGAACATATGGGAGAAGAAAAGGTAATGGATCTGGTATGTAAAAAGATCGGGCTCAGCCGTAAATCCCTGGACCGCAATCTGAAGACAACACTGGATCTGACCGGGAAAGAACTTCTGGAAAATCTGCGTATAGAGCAGGCGAAGAATCTTTTGAAGAATACAGATAAAAATATGAATTACATTTTGGATGCATGTGGATTTGGATCGGAAAAAACGTTTTACCGGGTATTCAGGGAAGAAACCGGGTTTACGCCGAAAGCCTTTCGTGAGAAAGGACAGGTGGAAGAATATGATGAGGCGCTGAAGGGTTATCTGAATTATGAGACTTCGGAGGTAAAAAGGATTTTGAGGGAGATTCTGAATGGATAAGAGAATGGACTGGAGAGAATACCGGCTGACTTATACAGAACGGGCAGAAGCGATTTTAAAGACATTATCACTGGAAGAAAAGATTTCACTGATGAGTGGATCAGAAATCCGTTCGGAAGTCCGGGGAGCAATCCGGAAAAAATTAAAAGTACACTATAATGAACATCCATATCGTGCAGGTGGTATAAAAGAGAAAGACATACCGGCAATGCTTTTTGCAGATGGAACGAGAGGTGTTGTATGCGGATGCAAAAAAGCAACATGTTTTCCGGTGGCGTCCATGAGAGGAGCAGCTTTTGACCCGGAGCTGGAAGAAGAGATCGGACGCGCCATTGCAGAGGAAGTTCTGGATGTTGGTGCAAACTTTTTTGGTGGCGTATGCGTGAACCTGCCCTATCATCCGGGATGGGGACGGGCGCAGGAAGTATATGGAGAAGATCCGTATCTTCTTGGCAGGATGGGAAGTGCACTGGTTCGTGGAGTACAGGAGAATGGCGTGATCGCCTGTGTCAAACATTTTGCTTTTAATTCTATGGAAAATGCAAGGTTTAAAGTGTCAATCGAATGTGATAAAAGGACAGAAAGAGAGATTTTTCTGAATCATTTCAAAAAGTGTATTGATGCCGGAGCAGGTTCTGTGATGAGTGCTTACAATCGGTATCAGGGAGCGATGTGTGGGGAAAATGAATATTTGCTCAGACAAGTGCTTCGGAATGAGTGGGATTTTGACGGATTTACGATCTGTGATTTTGTCTGGGGAGTGAAAGATACCGTTGCATCAGCTTCAAGTGGGCTTGATATTGAGATGCCGATCACACATTTTTATGGAGAAAAGCTTCTGGAAGCAGTAAGAGAAGGAGAAGTTACGGAGCAGACAATTGACGAATCGGCACTCCGGATCATCCGGACTTTACTGGCACATGAACATTTTATAGAAGAACACAAAAAAGAAGGAAGTTGTGATTACAGAAAGCATCAGGAACTTGCCCTGAGGTGCGCAGGAGAAGGAATTACGCTTCTGAAAAATGAAGATCAGTTACTTCCGATAGATTGTAAAAAGAGAAAGAAGATCGTAGTTTTGGGAAGTTACGCTGACAGAGAAAATATTGGTGACCGGGGTTCCAGTCAGGTCTACGCACCGTATGTGGTGACAATCCTGCAGGGAATTACGGAATATCCTTCCGATGCGGAAGTGATCTATTATTCCGGTGAAAGTGCATCTCATTGCAGGCGGCTTGCAAAAGAAGCAGATGTAGTTGTGATTGTAGCGGGAAATGATTATCTGGATGAAGGAGAATGTGTGGCAAATGAATCGGCAGATGTGACGGTTCAGAATGAGGGCGGTGACAGGACAGACTGTTTGGGATTAAAAGAGGAACATCTGAGAATCATTGATGCAGTCGGAAAAGTCCGGCAGGATGCAGTGGTGGTTCTGGTTGGCGGAAGCATGATCCTGATGGATGAGTGGGAAGATCAGGTCGGAGCGATATTGATGGCGTACTATCCGGGAATGGAAGGTGGAAAGGCAGTCGCAGATGTATTGTTCGGGAAAACGAATCCGGGTGGAAAACTTCCGTTTGTGATTCCGAAGAAAGAAGAAGATCTGCCGGAGATTGACTGGGATGCGGAAGAATTTCGATATGGTTACTATCATGGATATACACTTCTGAATAAAAATCACGTGGAGCCGCTTTATCCGTTTGGATATGGACTTTCTTATACGACATTTACGCTTGCCGATATGAAGGCGTGGAGAGATGAAGAAAATCTGTATGCATCTGTGATCGTGAAAAATACAGGGGAACGGGAAGGCAGCGAAGTTGTGCAGATGTATGTAGGAGCAGAAGAATCGAAAGTAGAAAGACCGGAGTATGTGCTTAAAGATTTCCGGAAGATATGGTTGAGTCGGGGAGAAGAAAAAGAAGTGAGACTGGTTTGTCCGATTCGGGAGATGGCATATTTTGATGAGGGTAGAAATGAATTTGTGACGGAGTGGTCAATTCCATATGAAGTGTATGTGGGAACGAGCAGTTTGAGAGAAGATTTGTGGGTAAGGAAAGTTTGAAAAAGGATGGGAAGTGGGAAGTAAGCATTGCTTACTTCCCACTTCCCGGTTATAATTAGAATAACAGAAATTAAGTCAGAAAGGATGGATTCAATGGAATATATAACATCTCTACAGGCAGCAGATAAATGGAATCTTTCAAAACGTCAGGTAAATGCGCTGTGCAAAAGCGGACAAATATATGGTGCAGTAAAAAAAGGACAGCGTTGGATGATACCGGAAGATGCCGTATATGAATCAAAAAGATCTGTTGAAAAACAGCCAGATCCAATTGGTGAAAAATACCTGAATCTTGGGAATGAAGGATTTTCCACCATCCGAAACAGTGAATATATTGACAAATCCGGTCTGATCGCATTTGTAAACCGTTGCCTGAATACGCCACAGAAGCTGATCTGTGTCAGCAGACCGAGACGTTTTGGAAAATCTTTTGCGACCAAGATGCTGTGTGCATACTATAGTAAAGGGTGTGATTCCCGTGAATTATTTTCGGATCTTGAGATTTCGAGGAATGCGACTTTTGAAAAATATCTCAACCATTACGATGTGATTTATCTGGATATTACTTTGTTTTTGTCTACAATGAAGCAGGATGATACGTTGGTAGAACAGATGGAGCGGGAAATCATAGAAGATCTGGCAAAAGCATATCCGGTAGTAAAAGGGCAGTCAAAGCTTCTGGATGCACTTTGTATGATTTACAAAATTACCGGAGAGAAGATAATCCTTATTATTGATGAATGGGATGCTATGTTCCGCGAGTGCAAAGGAAAAGAGACAATTCTGGATTCTTATATTTTACTGCTTCGTTCCCTGTTCAAGAGTAGTCTGACAGACCAGCTTTTTGCAGGCGTCTATATGACTGGTATTTTACCGATCAAGAAGTACGGACACGAATCGGCAGTCAGTGATTTTTATGAGTATACGATGGTAGAACCAAGTCCCCTGCAGAAATATATTGGATTTACCGAAGAAGAGGTACAGTATCTCTGCCAGAAATATGAAAAAGATTACCGGGTGATGCGGCAGTGGTATGACGGATACTATGTCGGAGGAATCCATGCGTATAATCCAAAGTCCGTTATGGAATCAATTCTTCGGAATAAATACAGCAGTTACTGGACAAAAACGGAGACTTATGAAGCACTCAGAGATTATATTGACCTGAATTTTGATGGTCTTAAAGATGCTGTGATTGATATGCTTGGTGGAGCGACCTGTGAAGTGGATACGGGTTCCTTCCAAAATGATATGACTTCCATGAAAAGCAGAGATGATGTGCTTACTTTGCTGATTCATCTCGGATATCTGGCGTACAATGAAGATGACAGGACGGTATTTATTCCAAATGCGGAAATCCGGCAGGAGTTTATCCGTGCTATTAAAAATGGAAACAGACAGGAGCTTAGGAAAGCGGTGATCCGTTCGGACAATATCCTGGAGGCGACCTGGAAAAAAGATGGCGAAACAGTAGCAGACATTATCGATGAAATTCACGACGAGGATACAGCAGAAATTTTCTATAATAATGAGCAGGTACTTAGATCGGTTGTAAAAATGGCATATCTGAGCAGTAAGGATTATTATACAAAGATGGAAGAACTTCCGGCAGGAAAAGGAATTGCAGATATTGTATTCTATCCAAAAGTAGGAAGTGAGAAACCGGCAATTATTGTAGAACTGAAATGGAATCAGACGGAAGAGGCTGCGCTTGCTCAGATAAAGAAAAGAAATTATCCGAAGAGTCTGAAAGAATATCATGGAGAAGTACTGTTAGTAGGAATTAATTACAAAAAAGCAACGAAAGAACATACCTGTAAAATAGAAGAGATTACTCTTTAATCAGGCATTTATGGAGGAAGAAAACCATGCGATTTCTTCATTTATCAGACCTGCACCTCGGCAAGCGTGTGAATGAATTTTCCATGCTGGAGGATCAGGCATATATTTTAAAAGAGATACTGAACATTATCGACGAGCAGAAGGTGGAAGCGGTTCTGATCGCGGGCGACATTTACGATAAGGTGATTCCGTCTGCAGAAGCGGTGCGGCTTCTGGATGATTTCCTGACAAGGATAGCCGCGCGGGAGCTGCCGGTGTTTCTGATCAGTGGAAACCATGATTCTGCAGAAAGAGTTGCTTTCGGTTCAAGACTGATGAGCAGCAGACAGATCTATCTTTCACCGGTATTTGAGTCGGATGTAGAACCGATAACGATAAGTGACCGGTACGGTGAGATCCATATTTACATGCTTCCATTTGTGAAGCCGTCCCTGGTAAAAAGAGTGTATCCGGAAGAAGAGATCATCACCTATCAGGACGCAGTAAATGCGGCGGTGCAGCATATGCAGATCGACACAGACAAACGAAATATCCTACTTGCGCATCAGTTCGTGACCGGTGCGGCAAGGTGCGATTCGGAAGAACTGTCAGTGGGTGGTCTGGATGATGTGGACGCTTCGATATTTGACGGATTTGATTATGTGGCACTTGGACATCTCCACGGACCGCAGAAGATTGGGAAAGAGACAGTGCGGTATTCCGGAACGCCACTCAAATATTCCTTTTCCGAAGCTAACCAGAAAAAGGCAGCAGTCATTGTGGATGTAGAAGAAAAAGGAAAGATAAATATTCAGCAGATCCCGCTTGTGCCGAAGCATGATATGCGGGAGATCAGAGGAACTTACATGGAAGTGACTGCGCTGGATTTTTACAAGGATATGAAAACGGACGATTATCTGTATATTACGCTGACCGATGAAGAGGATATTCCGGATGCAATCGGGAAACTCAGAACGATTTATCCGAATATCATGAAGCTGTCTTATGACAATCTGCGGACAAGAGCGGCAGTGACGGTGAGAGGAACGGCAGAAGTAGAAGAGAAATCTCCGATGGAGCTTTTAAAAGAGTTCTATGAGCTTCAGAACAACCAGCCGATGACGGATGAGCAGGAAGAGATTGCCAGAGGAATGATGGAAGAGATATGGGAGGATGAAAGATGAGACCGATAAAACTTACGATTTCTGCATTCGGACCGTATGCAAAAGAGACAGAGATCATTCTGGATGAACTTGGAGAGCGGGGGCTTTATCTGATAACCGGTGATACCGGTGCCGGAAAGACCACGATTTTTGATGCGATTGCATTTGCGCTTTACGGGGAGGCAAGTGGAAATGAGAGAGAGCCGGGGATGCTGCGCAGCAAATATGCGGATCCGAAGACGCCGACCTTTGTAGAACTGGATTTCCTGTATCAGGGGCAGATTTATCATATCCGGAGAAATCCGGAGTATATGCGTCCGAAGGACAGGGGCGAGGGCATGACGCTGCAAAGAGCGGATGCGGTACTGGAATTTCCGGATGACAGGCTTCCGGTCACAAAGGCAAAAGAGGTCACAAAAGCAGTGACAGAACTGATCGGTCTTGACCGGGGACAATTTACCCAGATTGCAATGTTGGCGCAGGGAGATTTTATGAAGCTCTTGTTTTCAAAAACGGAGGAGCGCAGCAAAATTTTCCGGGAGATTTTTCATACCAGGCCGTATCTTGCATTTCAGGAAAAAATGAAAAATGCAAGCAGCAAAATGCAGGAACAGTACGAGGATGTCAGTAAAAGCATTTTGCAGTATATGAAGGATATCAGCTGTGATGAGGATGACGTGCTTGCTGCGGATGTGAAAAAGATCCGGGAGAGCAAAGCAGTGGTTCATGCGGACAAGGTTCTGGAACTTTTGGAAACTCTGACGGATCAGGATGCAGATTCGGTGAAAGAAAAGAAGAAGAATTTAACGAAAATCGAGAAAGATCTGGAAGAGCTGAACCAGAGAATCGGAAAGGCAGAGGCAGTAATCCGTGCGAAAAAGGAACTGGAAAAAGCAGAGCAGACGATAGCAGAGAAGACACCAACGCTGGAAGAACTGGAAGTGGCGCTGAAAGAAGAACAGAAAAAAGTGCCGGAAAGAGAACGTCTGGCAGAAGAGATTGGAAAGAGGCAGGAAAAGCTTGCAGAGTATGACGAGCTGAAAAAGCTACAGAAGCAGATTAAAGAGCTTGAAAAACAGATTGAGATATTAAAGGGCCGGGAAAGCCAGTATCAGGAAAAGAAAGCGCAGATGCAGGCGCAGCTGGAACAGAAAAAGAATTTACTGGAACAGCTGAAGGATGCGGAAATTAAAGTTCTGAAAGTTACAGCAGAACAAAAAGAGGTTTCAGTAAGAAAAGAAGCGGCAGAAGACATTCTTATTCAATATAAAAGATACCAAAGACAGAAGAAAAGTGTGGAAGAGGCGCAGAAGGCGTATCTTGTCATGCAGGAGGAATGTACAGAGCGAAAGACACAGCTTGCCTGGATGGAGAGGGCATTTCTGGACGAGCAGGCGGGGATTCTTGCAAAGGTTCTGAAAGCGGGAGAGCCGTGTCCGGTGTGCGGATCGATTCACCATCCATGTCCGGCACAGATGACGGAAGGTGCACCGGAAAAAGAAGAGCTTGAAAAATACCGGAAAGAGACTGCCGATGTGGAGAAAAAGACGAATGATGCGAGCCTTAGCGCAAATGCAAAACTGGTTCAGTTAAAAGCGTTGGAAGAAGAAATCAAAAAGAGTGTGAAAAGTTTTGACAGCAGCATACAGGAAGAAGAGATTGAAAAATCGCTGACGTTCATCGGACAGCAGATGAATGCACTCGGTGAGGCAGAAAAGGACTTACGGAAAAAGCTGGAAGTAGCTAAAGAAGCAGTGGCAGATAAGCAGAAGCTGGAAACAGAGATTCCGGAACTGGAGCAGATGCAGAAAAAGCTTCAGGAGGAGGAGCAGGAGCGAAAGAATCAGCTCCTTGTGTCTGAGAGGGATAAAGCAAATATAGAAGAGCAGGCTGTGAAGGTGCGTGGCAAACTGGAATTTCCGGAGAAAGCGGAAGCGGAGCAGAAGATCAAAGAGCTGGAAAAGCGGAAAAAAGAGATGGATAAGAATCTGGATGTCGCCCAGAAAGCGTTTCGGGAATGCAGCCAGACGGTGGAAGCAGCGAAGACGAAGAAGAAAACGCTGGAGAAGCAGATCGCAGGCAATAAAGAGACTGATATGGAAGAGCTTGTACAGGCGCGGCAGGAAGTATCGGGGGCGAAGAAAGAACTTCAAAAGCAGATGGATACGTTGAAGATTCGCTATGAAACGAATCAGAAAATCCTGCATGAGATTGATAAGCAGAGTGCGAAACTTCTGGAGCTTGAGCGGAACTGGACACAGGTGCGCGAGATTTCCGATACGGTAAATGGAAAGATCAAAGGCGGATCCAAAGAAAAGATCAAGTTTGAGACCTACATCCAGACAAACTATTTTGACCGGATCATTGCCCGTGCAAATACAAGATTTATGGTGATGAGCGGCGGACAGTATGAGCTGAAAAGGCAGACAAATACCGATGACCGGAAGAGTCAGAGCGGACTGGAACTGAATGTGATCGATCATTACAATGGTTCCGAGCGAAGCGTGAAGACGCTTTCCGGTGGGGAATCCTTCAAAGCTTCTCTTTCGCTGGCACTTGGACTTTCCGATGAGATCCAGGCATCGGCAGGAGGGATCCAACTGGATACCATGTTTGTCGATGAAGGATTCGGCTCGCTGGATGAGGAGTCGCTGGAACAGGCGATGAAAGCACTGAACGGTCTTACTGAAGGTAACCGTCTGGTGGGAATCATTTCCCATGTGCAGGAACTGAAGCTAAGAATTGATAAACAGATCGTGGTAACAAAAGAAAAAGCAGGTGGCAGCAGAGTGGAACTTAAGACTGACTGATCTGCATAAGGATAGAGAAGGAGGGAGTTGAAAATGGCAGATATTTATGGAATGCTGGATGAACTTCAGCACCGGGCGGCAAAAGAAGAGGACATAAAAGAAAAGCTTCTTGCAACCAGAAAAGAAGAAGAACCGTTCAGTGCATTTTGCAGAGTATGCAGGGAGCTTGGTTATGAGATTTATGAAATGGAGCTGATCTGTGCCGGAGAAGAATTTCATGCTGAGATGAAGCGGAGCACCAATGGAGGTGGGGAAAATTCACCGAAACTGGAAGGAGAAGATGATTTTTATGAGCTGTTTTTTGCAGGACTGGAGCAGAAGGAAAATAAAAATCTAAGTGAATAAAAATGCCAGGAAGAAAAGGTTTCATCTTTCAGATATACAGTAAATATGTTAAGATAAGTACAGACTATTCATAAAATATGCAAGAATATACAATTTGAAAGAGCGAATATAAAAGGAAAAAGGAGTAAAAATCATGCCAGTTTTTGATTTTAAACACACACCAGATGAAAAAAAGGCCCCGGAATGTACTTATACAACATTCCGCTCGAATGAGACAGAAGCGACAGCGGAGAAACCGATGCTGGTTCTTGATAACAGCAACCGGAAATGGAAACACCATTCCTGCGGTGTTTTCACAAACCCGATCAAGAAGACATCCTTTGAGTTTGATGAAGAGGATGGAACTGTAAGCGCGGATATTCTTCAGATTGATGCGAGATTTGTCAGCCTGATCAAATGGCTGGGCGAGAATCATATCAATGTCCGTCTTTCCGGTGAAAATCGTGCGGATGGCTATGCAGTATACAAGATCCGTGAGATCGCATTTGGTGGAGCAACCAAGCTTTCAGCTGAAGATGGTTTCCTGCAGTTCATGATCGAGCGTCTTTTCGCAAGCAGTGCACCGACAGAAGAAGCAGTGGATGAGGAAATGGAAGAGGACGGCGACAGCATGAAGCTGACAAGCCTGCAGAGTATCACCGATTTTATGAACTGTGCAGGAAGAACCCTTCCGGACAATATCCGTCTGTGGGCAAGAAGAAACCTTGCTGTTGCAAGATCACACGAAGTGTCTCCGGAAGAAAGAAGACATGCGCAGAGAGCTCTTTCAATCATGATGAATATTCAGTGGAAGAGCAATTATTTTGAATCTATTGATCCGGATGAGGCAAGAAGAATCCTGGATGAAGAGCTTTACGGAATGGAACGTGTCAAACAGAGAATCATCGAAACGATCATCCAGATCAACAGAACGCACACTCTTCCGGCGTATGGAATCCTTCTGATCGGACCGGCTGGAACCGGTAAATCGCAGATCGCTTATGCAATTGCACGTATCCTGAAGCTTCCGTGGACAACTCTGGATATGAGTTCCATTAACGATCCAGAACAGCTTACAGGAAGTTCCCGTGTATATGCCAACGCAAAACCGGGTATCATTATGGAAGCATTTGCAGCGGCAGGAGAATCCAATCTGGTATTTATCATCAACGAGCTGGATAAAGCGGCATCCGGAAAAGGAAATGGAAATCCGGCGGATGTACTGCTTACTCTCTTGGATAACCTTGGATTTACAGATAACTATATCGAGTGTAATGTTCCGACAGTTGGTGTATACCCAATCGCAACTGCTAATGAAAAGGATCAGATCAGTGCGCCGATCATGTCCCGTTTTGCGGTTATTGATATTCCGGATTACACACCGGAAGAGAAGAAGATCATCTTCTCAAGATTTGCACTTCCAAAGATTCTGAAGAGAATGAGCCTTCGTCAGGATGAGTGTACAGTGACAGATGATGCCCTGGATGTGATCATTGAACTTTACTCCCATACATCAGGAATCCGTGATCTGGAGCAGGCGGCCGAGCACATTGCAGCAAATGCACTGTATCAGATCGAGGTGAATCATGTAAAAGAAGTTGTATTCGATGGGGAGGCAGTGAGAGCATTGCTTTCATAAGAAAATTGAAATAGGGTATGGGTGACTTTGCACTATGGAGATGAGATCCAGTCAATTGTGGAAGCCATTGCTGACACAATTGACGGTTTCGGGAGCTCATCGGAATGTCCAGTGCAACGGAACCCGTACCCTATGTTTCTTTTCTGGCGGTGCTTATCATTCTACCCCTGTCTATAATAACTCAGGAAATCAGAAATTTTTTCCACAGCTTCTTTCAGAACTTCAATTCGTGGCAGATATACCACCCGGAAATGGTCCGGCTGCTTCCAGTTAAATCCACTTCCCTGTACGATCAGGATCTTCTTATCCTGCAGCAGATCCAGTGCAAATTTTTCATCATTTACAATATTGAACTTCTTCACATCGATCTTTGGGAACATATAAAATGCAGCCTGCGGTTTGACGGCAGTGATTCCCGGAATGTCAGTCAGTGCCTTGTAAATATATTCGCGCTGTTCGTAAATACGTCCGCCCGGAACAAGATAGTCGTTGACGCTCTGATTGCCCCAGAGAGCAGTCTGAACAACAGACTGTGCCGGAACATTGGAGCAGAGACGCATATTGGAAAGCATCTTGATTCCTTCGATATAATCTTTTGCGATTGCTTTATTTCCGCTGAGAACCATCCAGCCAATACGGAATCCGGCAATCATATGGGATTTGGAAAGTCCGCTGAAAGTGACGCAGAACAGATCCGGTGCCAGTGAAGCAATGGAAATATGTTCTTTTCCGTCCATAACAAGGCGGTCATAAATTTCATCTGAGAAAATGATCAGGTGATGTTCCCTTGCGAGATCAACAATTTTCTGCAGAACCTCTTTCGGATAAAGTGCTCCGGTCGGGTTGTTCGGATTGATGATTACAAGAGCTTTAGTACGGTCTGTGATTTTACGGCGCATATCTTCGATGTCCGGATACCAGTCAGACTGTTCATCACAGATATAATGAACGGCTTTGCCGCCGGCAAGTGTGGCACAGGCGGTCCACAGAGGATAGTCTGGTGAAGGGATCAGGATTTCATCTCCGTTGTCAAGAAGAGCTGACATACACAGGTTGATCAGTTCGCTGACACCATTTCCGGTATAAATGTCATTGATTGTGACATTCGGCAGCTTTTTGATCTGGGAGTACTGCATGATCGCCTTCCGTGCAGAGAAAAGTCCCTGAGAAGGAGAGTATCCTTCGCAGTCGGAAAGCTGCTGGCTCATATCATAGATGACTTCGTCCGGTGTGCGGAAACCAAATGGAGCCGGATTACCGATATTGAGCTTCAGTACGTGGGTACCGCGTTCTTCCATACGGGCAGCTTCTTCAACAACCGGTCCACGGACATCGTATAATACATTATCGAGTTTGGATGATTTTTTGAACGAATACATACTGGAATCTCCTGTACTGTTTTTATTGGATTGTTTTGACTCTTTGGTAACAGAGAGCGATTGTTTTTCGCTTTCTGTGTCTGAAACAGGTTTTGCTGAAGAAGCCCCGGACGCAGCTGAAGCGGTCCTTCGGGCAGAGCTGGTTTCCTGACTGTCACCAAGAAGCCAATCTGGATCTACCTGAAGTGTATCTGCAAGAAAATGAAGAATGTCATTTCTTGGAATAGTTTTTCCGCTTACGTATTGGCTTACATGGCTTTTTCCTAATTTCACATTGCTCTGTGCGGCTTTATGCACCAGATCAATTTGTTTCATGTTCTGTACTGTCATTGCTTGTTTTAGTCTATCCGAGAAAGTTGTCACTGGAAAATCTCCTTTCAATAAAAAAAGTTCAATTTCAACATAATTAACGATATGGTTCAAAACTTAAAGAGATTATATCACTTTGAAAAGAAATGTTCAATGATAATATTTAATTTGAGTTCAAATAGTTCAACCTAATCTTGTGTATATGATGTATGTATACAACAAGTATAGTTCCACCGGTAAGAATCCAGGATAAATATACACTGTAGTCTTGATATGAAAAAGGAAATCCTGTATAATCATTTTTCAAGGGAATGAAGTTCTCCCTGGGGAAACCTAAACCGCTTATATAAGCTGATGACTTCTGTAGGACTATTTTTAGTGCACAGAAGAGCATCAGCTTTTTCTGTGTATGGGAAGAAAAGGAGAAAAAATATGTTAACATCACTTGCACTTATTTTTCTGGTTGGACTGGCTATGGCAGCTATCTGTCAGAAAATCCATTTACCCCGGATTATCGGGATGCTGCTTACGGGAATTATACTGGGACCGTATGTGCTAAACTTTCTGGATGATTCGATCTTGTCGATTTCATCGGAACTCAGGCAGATTGCGTTGATCATTATTTTACTGAAAGCAGGACTTTCTTTGAATTTATCGGATCTGAAAAAAGTTGGACGACCGGCAGTAATGATGTCGTGTGTTCCGGCAAGCTTTGAGATTCTTGGATACTTTTTGTTCGGACCGATAATCCTTGGAATTAGCCGGATTGATGCGGCTGTTATGGGAGCAGTACTTGGAGCGGTATCCCCGGCGGTAGTTGTACCGCGTATGGTGCAGCTCATGGAGGAAAAATATGGAACGAAAAAAAGTATTCCGCAGATGATCCTGGCCGGAGCATCCTGTGATGATATTTTTGTAATTGTACTGTTTTCAACATTTACCGGGATGGCACAGGGAGGAAGTGCTCATCTGAAGGACTTTATTGATATTCCGGTATCTATTTTGCTGGGAGTGGCACTTGGAGCTATAACCGGTTTTCTGCTCAGTAGTTTTTTTGAGACTGCGTATGCACGAAAACACTGTATCCGTAACAGTATGAAAGTGATCATTGTTATGGGAGTTTCTTTTATGCTTATGGCGATTGAGACATGGGCGAAGCCGGTAGTATCCGTATCGGGACTTCTTGCAGTTGTGGCAATGGCATGTGTCCTGAAAATGAAAAGTACAGCATTTGTATCGAAAAGATTGTCAGAAAAATTTGGAAAACTTTGGATTGCAGCGGAAGTAATTCTCTTCGTACTAGTCGGTGCGGCGGTAGATATCCGTTATACGATGGGTGCCGGAATTGCGGCAGTAGGAATGATTGCGGTTGCTCTTATTTTCCGTGCTGCAGGTGTATTTATCTGTATGCTTGGAACGAAACTGAATAAAAAGGAGAGACTGTTCTGTGTGATTGCTTATCTGCCCAAAGCAACGGTGCAGGCAGCAATCGGTTCAGTCCCGATGGCGATGGGACTTTCCTGTGGAAAAATTGTGCTCTCCGTAGCGGTACTGGCGATTCTGATCACCGCACCGCTTGGAGCACTTGGTATGGACGCAAGCTACAAAAAACTGCTTGCCAGAGAGACAAATTAGAAATAATGATAAGTACTGCGCTTCCGTATGATAAAAGTTCCGGTAACGCATAAAGTTAATAGTTCAGCAATTGCAACCGAGCACCAGACTCCGTTGATCCCGAGAAGCAGTGGAAGTAGCAGGACCACTGCCATCTGGAAGACCAGTGTTCTGAGGAACGAGATCAGCGCAGAGAGCAGACCGTTGTTCAATGCGGTAAAAAATGCAGAGCCATAAATATTGAACCCGTTGATCAGGAACGCAAAGCTGTACAGGCGGAACCCACTGCGTGTCAGTTCCAAAAGTCCCTGGTCATAACCGACAAACAATGTGGCGAGTGGTGTTGCGATGAGCTGCGCGATGATAAATAAGGAAACAGCCCAGGTTCCGATCAGTCGGATACTCTTGTGGAAAAGATTCTTTAGTTCATCCTGATTGTTGGCACCGTAGTGATAGCTGACGATCGGGGCACTTCCAATCGCATAACCAAGGAAGATCGAAACAAAGATAAAATTGACATACATGATCGTTCCGTAAGCTGCAACGCCGTCTTCACTGGCAAATTTCATGAGCTGCATATTATAAAGAGCATTTACAACAGAGCTGGAAAGATTGGTCATAAGCTCGGACGAGCCATTGGTACAGGTCTTTAATAAGATTTTGCCATGAAAATGTGTTTTTCCAAGCTTTAATAAGCTGGAATTTTTCCGTCCAAAGTAGAATAACGGGAAAAGCCCTCCGATAAACTCTCCGCATACAGTCGCAAATCCGGCACCGGGAAGTCCGAGGTGGAGTACAGCTACAAACAAAAAGTCGAGAACCATATTGGTCACACCGGCGATCACGATCACGCGAAGTCCCAGATGTGGCTTTTCGGCAGTTACAAAAAAGCTCTGAAATACATTCTGCAGCATAAAAGCAGGCAGCGAAATGCAAAGAATACGTCCATATAAAATGCAGTTGTCAAGAAGAGTACCGCTTGCACCGAATAAAATGGCAACCGGTTTTACAAGGAACATACTCAGGATTGCGATAATGATTCCTCCGATAGCAGTGATATAGACGAGCATGGAAAAATACTCATTAGCATTTTCGATCTTTCCTTCACCAAGCGTCTTTGCAACAATGGCACTACCACCAGTTCCGATCATGAAACCGAGAGCGCTGATGCCCATCAGAAAAGGCATGATCAGATTAACCGCTGCAAAAGCGCTTTTTCCAACAAAGTTGGAGACAAAAAGTCCGTCAACCACACTGTAAATGGATGTGAAGATCATCATTATAATAGATGGAAAAACAAATTGTAGAAGTTTTTTATAAGTAAAGTGTTCGGATAATTGAATTTTCATAGTTTTATAGATACTCCTCAAGGTTAGAAAGTCTTGAACGTAAGGCCTGATTATATTTGGCATTCAGGCGCAGAAGCTGTTCACATTCTTCGGGACTGAAAGAAGCTAAAGTATCATTTTCAATCTGGATGAGAGGAAGCAGCTTTTCCTGAATCAGCTTCTTGCCGGAAGCTGTAAGATGGATATGCATACTCCGTCCTTTTCCAGGAGAAAGAGTGAGATATCCGTCGGCCTGCAGTTTTCGGATGGATGAATTGATTGTCTGCTTTGGCAGGCAGGAAGCCTTGCAGATATCACGCTGCAGGCAGTTATCACCCATATCAAGAAGTGTATAGAAAATCTCAAAAGCGCTGTCAGACAGATGAAGCTTGCGGGCAGCTTCGTGGTAAATTTCATTTGCTTCTTTATATAAGCAATTGTATTCTTTTAAATATTTGCTGATCAGTGTAGTAGAATCCATAATTTCCTCCATTTATATAATTATATAGATGAATGAATTTTTGACCATATAAAGTAAGTCCGAAATCATACTTACAAGAGTATAGTCTGAAATCGGACTTATGTCAAGTGCAGATTTTGCAGATTAAGGAAAAATGAGCTGTGAATAATGCGTAAAAATGCAGATATGAAATTTTATCCCATAAAAACGAAAAAAGCGTTATAATGATGGCAATAATCAGTAATAAGGTAAATGAAAGGCAGAGGACGGATATGAAAAAAGTAAAAATTATTTCAGACAGTACTTGTGATTTGTCAAAAGAGTTGTTAGAGAAGTATGATATTTCAATTTTGCCATTGCATATCGTACTCGGGGATAAAGAATATACGGATGGAGTAGATATCACGCCGGAGGAAATTTATAAGTGGTCGGATAAAAATAAAACAACACCCAAAACTTCTGCTCCGTCTATGATAGAAGCGGTAGAACTCATGCGACCATATCTTGAGGAAGGAAGAGAGATTGTATGCTTTTGTATATCGGAAAGTATGTCCAGTTCAGGAAACGTAATGCGTCTTGCAGCAGAAGAACTGGAAGCAGAGAGTAAGGTGACAGTAATTGATTCAAAAAATCTGTCTACCGGAATTGGTCATCTTGTAATAGAGGGAGCGATCCTTGCCGATGAGGGGAAGACAGCAGCAGAGATTACGGTGGAGATTGAGAAATTAAGACCGCAGGTAAGGGCAAGTTTTGTGACAGACACACTGGTTTATCTGGGACGCGGCGGAAGATGCAGTGCGGCTGCGGTTCTGGCAGGGAGTGTTCTGAAACTGCATCCGAAGATCGTGGTGACAGATGGAGTGATGGATGCATCGAAAAAATATCGTGGCAAGATGAAATCAGTGATCATGTCTTATGTAAAAGATATGGAAGAAGGATTGAAAGGAGCAAAACCGGATCGTGTGTTTATCACACATTCGGGTTGTGATCAGCAGATTGTTCAGAGTGTCATAGAATATCTGGAAGGACTGCAGGTATTTGAGGAAATCCTTGTGACACGGGCAGGATGTGTGGTATCCAGTCACTGTGGACCGGGAACGCTTGGCGTTTTATATATAGAGAAGTAAAATTATACTACAGGTTCAATGACAGACGGATTGAAAAATTTTATAATAGATGAAAGCAAAAGCCGTGGCGTAAGCTGCGGCTTGATTTGACAAAACAGATATAAGAAGAAAAGGGGGTAAAGCGATGATTTATATAACTGGTGACTGCCACAGGAATTATGAGCGGTTTAATACCAGATGTTTTCCAGAACAGAAAGAGATGACGAAGGATGATTATGTAATCGTTTGTGGTGACTTCGGAGGCGTATGGATGAAAGACGAACCGGACAGGGAAGAAATGATGCTTATGGACTGGCTGGACTGCAAACCTTTTACAACACTGTTTGTGGATGGAAATCATGAGAATTTTGACCGATTGTATGCATATCCGGTGGAAGAATGGAAGGGCGGTAAGGTTCACAGGATTCGTCCGTCTGTGCTTCACCTTATGAGGGGACAGGTTTTTAATATAGATGGAAAAAGGATTTTTTCGTTTGGAGGAGCAAGAAGCCATGATATTGATGATGGAATTCTCGAACTGGATGATCCGTTTTACAAAGTAAAGAAAAGGCAGTTTGACAGAGAGTGGAAATTATACCGTGTCAATCACCTGAACTGGTGGAAAGAAGAGATGCCGTCAGAAGAGGAGATGGAAGAAGGCCGAAGAAATCTGCTGGAGTATGATAATACAGTAGATTTTATTGTTTCACACTGTTGTGCATCCAGTACGCTTGCCTTGTTCAGTGGCGGACTGTTTAAACCGGACCAGTTATCTGCCTACTTTGAAGAAATACGACAGAGTGTACATTTTAAGAAATGGTTTTTCGGACATTATCATGACAACCGTAATGTTACAGCAGAGGAAATCATGATCTATGAACAGATCATTCAGATTGCATAACAAGCAGATTCACAGTGGTAAAGTTTTAAAATTATCAATTGTGTGAGAAAAAATTTATTATACACTTATCTGGTTAAGAATGTACGGATTTGAGGGATTTGTGCAAGAAAAGGTAAGGAGAGTACAGATGAAGAATTTTTATCAATGGTACCGGAAACATATCACCGGTGCGTCTATGCTGTTCTTTCTTGCAACAACTGTAATTGCAAGTTTTGTAGGACTGGTGATCCCGAGAATGATCCACCTTGGAAAGCTTCCGTCAAAGGTGTGCCAAGGCATGTTTTATACTACAGGTATAATGACATTTTTATCCAGATATGGTATATTATATTCCAGAAAGAAAAATCGGAGTCAGATGAAGAGAATCAGACGACCGGGGAAGGAAAAGACATGACAACAATGAATCGTATATTGGATTTAACTATAAAATTGACAGCATCAGCACTTTTCATATCAAAAGTTGAAGAGAGCTTTAATTGTGTACGTTTATTTAAGGGAAAGCCAATACGAGAGAATTGTGTGATTGAAATTGCCGGCGAAACTTATACCTAGTATAGAAAAGCAGGCATGATAGATCAACATGTTTTTTAGCATACCGCTTACCTTGAATCAGACAGGTAAGCGGTATTTTTAATTTCACAGGGAATTCCGAAGGAACTTCCTATGAAATTAAAGGCACTACGTGCCGGAGATGCGCACTCGCACGAAGATGAAGAATGTCGCAAGCGGTCGACGCTCCGCTTCGGTCGGTGCTTAATGAGCGTCACTGGCGCTCAGCAACGCCCTCGGCGCGAGAATGTGCCAAGGCATATTCTTTTTATTTACAAGGATACCCAAGTGGTGATGGGACCGTTCTTATAAAGCGGCAGCCGGAGGTTCGATTCCTCCTCCTTGTATTTCCCACAAAGTAGAAAAGTAATGAGAGTAAGAAAGATTATGATGAAGTAGAACAGGAGGAAAAAGACTATGAGACTAACGATTGATATGGTGGCTACAGGAAAGAACATTACAAGACTGAGAAAGGAGTCAGGATTGTCTGTAAGAGATCTTGCTGAAATTTTTGGCTTTACCACACCGCAGGCAGTGTACAAGTGGCAGCATGGAACAGCCATTCCGACAATTGACAATCTGGTTGTACTGGCGGCAGTATTTGGAGTTACAATGGATGAGATTGTTGTGACCAGTCAGGATGATATTCCCCTAAGTGCATAAGTGGAACGAATAAAAGAAAACTGATTTTAAAGATATGACATTTATGATATCTTCAAAATCAGTTTTTTTATGCATTATTTATTCAATAATTTGAATTTCGTATACACCGGATCATGATCCGAGTAGCTATATCCGGTATTTATATTTTCATATTCTGTGCATTCAATATTATCGGAAGTAATAAATCCGTCCAGCGTTACCGTGTAGGTCACACCAGGTACATATTCCATATCTGCATTCCGTGCACTGTTCCAGAGAGCATCCTTTTCACTGTCAGAAAGATTGTCCAGGCAGAATGAAAAGTGTTCCGGAAGCTCTTCGCGTGGAAATGGATAAGCCCAGGACTCACAATTTTCTGCATCTTTTTCGGATGCCTTAAGGTCATGGTTGAAATCACCACCGCAAAGTACATAATTACCGGCTTCGTATTCCTTTTCCATATCTGCACTCAGCATACGGATCTGTGCTTCGCGAATCGCATCACTGTTGCCGTAAGCAGACATGTGAAGCAGGAAGATAACCAGTTCCTTCCCGTTATCTACAGGGACTCTGGAAATGCTGTAACAGCGGTCAAGGTCAAAGAACTTGCTGAAGCTTGTCGATATCGGAAAGCTTCTTCTCAGAGAATCCGTAACCGGATATTTGGAGAAAAGAGCAAGTCCGGAACGGCTGCGACCATGCGGCTGTGTGAATGGATAAAAAAGGAATGCAGAATCGTAATTCTGTGCAAATACCGTATTGTAACTTGGAATCGTATCCTTTAAAATTGAATATTCATCTACATGGTAGCTTCGTGTAGAGTTCAGATCAACTTCCTGGATCAGTGCGAAATCCGGATCTTTGGAAGCAACCAGTTCTCCGGCACCCTGAATATCAGATTCGACACTCTCCTTACTTTTTGCCCAGGAAGATTTTCCGCCGTCCATAAAGAAGCTGAAGTCCGGCGTGTAGGCTCCGAAACCAACATTGTAGGTCAGAGTGGAATATTCTTTCTCGGTTGTCAGTGTGTCAGCTGCGGCTGTTCCATCGGAAGTTTTCTCGATCTTCAAAGCCTGATTATCCGGAATGCGGTGATAGCTTGCAAAGAGATAGATCAGATATGCAATCAGCGCAACCAGAATGATAAGCAGGAAGATTCCGAGAACTTTTAATATCTTTTTTATGTTCTTTTTCATAATATCCCCTTTTTGTTTGTTAAATTTCAGATAAATCTATGTAAAATATAAGTTTACTATAGCATGTCTAAAAGATTATTTCTATAGAATTGAGAAAAGAAAACAGGTATAGTAAACTATAAAATAAAGCGAAATATCTCATTGAAGTTCTTCTTGCATCCCGTTATAATAGGAAATGGAGAAATGAAATCACAATAATATTGGGGAAATAATATGTGATTAGATCCGAGTATTTATTTAATGTTTGGGAGGTTTACCATGAACGAAAAGAATTACAGCAAAGTACCAGTATTTGAGAACGGACTTGCACAGCCGGTATTTCCACTTACAGATGGAAAGACAGGAGAAAAGTATGATCCGGCAACATCCAGTATCGTAAGATATTGTGTTTATGTGGAAACGGATTACGATGTGGACGGAGATGGAAAAAGAGATCTTGTGAAAGCTGTTGTCCAGGTACCAAGAAGTGCAGTAGAGGGGAATTATAAGGCTGCAACTTTATATGAGGCACGTCCATATGCGGCGGGAGTCCAGGAAGATGGATATCCGCATATGAAAGAAGTGGCAGAAAAAGAATATCATCCGGTTAATTTTGCAGATCTTGACAAAAAAGTGGATGCGCATGTTCCGCAGGGATGTATCAGTGCAATGGATCTTTCTTTAAAAGCAGATCCGGCAGACTGGTATTATCCGGATAAAGGAAATAATAACATTATGGCTTTTGAAAATATCGACACCTTTGATTATTATCTTGTACGTGGATTTGCAGTTGTTTTAAGTGCGGGATTTGGTTCAAAAGGATCTGACGGATTCAATTATGTTGGTTCAGACTATGAAAGAGATGCTTTCAAAGCAATTGTAGAATGGCTGCATGGAGACCGTATCGGATATGCAGACCGCGAAGGAACGGTTGAGACAAAGGCAGACTGGTCCAACGGAAAGGTTGCCATGACAGGAAGATCTTACGCCGGAACCATGCCGTTTGCAGTGGCAACAACAGGAGTAGAAGGACTGGAGACAATCGTACCGATCGCAGGAATCGCGGACTGGTACAGCCAGCAGAACATGCAGGGCGCACAGCGGTACTGGCCGAAAGAAATGCTGAACAGCTTCCTTGCCTATTTTTGTTCCAGCCGTTACAATGATGAGACATTAACCGAGAAGCAGCGGGATGATATGGGAGCATTCCATCATGAGATGAGTCTTCAGCAGATCAAGGGTGGATTTGACTATAATCCGGAATTCTGGGGTATGGGAAATTATCGCCTTCATGCAGACCGGATCAAATGCAGTGCACTCATTGTACAGGGACTGAATGACGAGAACGTGTCTACCAAGCAGTATGAGATGATGTACAAATCTTTCCAGAAGGCAGGAAAGAATGTAAAAGCAATCCTTCATCAGGGTGCACATATCACACCAACGATGCCGAAACGATATGGAATCCTTGTGGATGGTAAATTCTATGATGATATTATCAATGAATGGATTTCTCATTATTTATACGGAGTTGAAAATGGTGCAGAGAACAGACCGGCAATCCTGGTGCAGATGAACTATGACCAGAGAAAATGGGAGACAGCAGATTCCTGGGAGACAGCATATAAGATGAATCTTACGTGCGAAGAACAGGGAACAACTGTAATAGATACAGACTGGGAAGCAGCGGGTGTCAGTGCAGAGAACTTCGATGATGTGATGGGTGTGAGATCAAGCAATATGGCACAGCGTTATGTGACGGATCCATTTAAAGAGGCAGTGACATTACAGGGAACAACCTGCGTAAGATTAAGAGCAGCGTTAAAAGATGGAGATGCAGAAGCAGATTTCAATCCGGTAAACAGTAATGATGCAGATACTCTGACGATGAAGCTTGGAATGCATGAAATGTCAGGACGTATGGATGATGTGAAGCTTACTCTTCTTCTTTGTGACGTGTGCGATGAAGAATTTGACAGCATTCAGTCTGTAGATCCGCAGAGAAATACAATTCCGGTCAATGTGGTAAAAGAAGGCGGAATTATCAGCGGAGGAGAGGTTCCGGCATGGAATGAAGCGGAGTTTGCTACTGTACATAAGAAATACCGTGTGATCACACGGGCATTTGCAGATCTGTGCAATCCGGAAGCAGGATATGAACCGGAGACAGCACAGAACAGTATCGAACTGAAAAAGGGTGAATACCATGATTACCATATTTATCTGAATGCGACAAGATATACGGTAGAGCCTGGACATAGCCTGGCACTGGTCATCACGACAGAAGATCCGATCAACTGTCTGATCCACAAGACCTATTCTGTGGAAATCGAGAATGCATCAGTGACAGCGGAAGTTCCGATGACTGAAGCGGTAGAAAATCGCGTGATGACGAGAAAATAAATTACATAAAAGGATAGTTATATAAGTATTTCATGAAGGATCACCAATTCCCGGAAACAGGTTTTGGTGGTCCTTTTTTCACAGTAATGCAGATGTAGCCTATGCTTCACAAAAATTTTTTCACATATATCGGGATAATTCTTTTTATTTTTTGTAAATATTGTAAAATAATTAGAAATGAAAATAACAGGAAACTGCGTAGTAGAAGTCTGGAGGACAAGACATGAATGCGGAAGAACGAATGACAAAAGGACAATTAGAAGAAGAAATCCAATATTTTCGGAAGATCTTTCAGGAGATCCGTCTTTTCCCAATTGGAAATATATCAGATATTGATGAAGAATGGAGAAAAATCAACGAGGGGCAGAACTGCTATCATTATTGAAAACGGGAAACACCATGTGATAACTGTGTAGCGATGCGTGCAGCGACCACGAAAGAAGAAAAAGGAAAGCTGGAGATTGTAAATGGCAGGATTTATCAAGTGATCGCACGTTATATAGAAGTGGATGAGAAGCCATATGTGCTCGAGCTGATCCGTTGCCTGGATGGTGTCTAAAGAAGAATTTGAGACTATGAAAGAGCATACGCTGATTGATGCTTCTATGCTGGATAAGCTGGAGCATTATAAGGATGAGAAGATGATCAAGATCGCGTATCAGATCTGCAGATGGCATCATGAACGTTATGATGGTAAAGGGTATCCGGATGGTCTGATTGGAGAACAGATTCCAATTGCGGCACAGGTTGTATCTGTGGCAGATGTTTATGATGCACTGGTGAGTAAGCGTGTATATAAAGATGCGTATTCACATGAGCAGGCGATGAAGATGATCCTGAACGGAGAGTGCGGAGCGTTCAATCCGCTTTTAATGGAAGTTCTTGTGGAAATCCAGGATAAAATAAAAGAAGAAATACGTTACGAGGCATAAAAAAGAAGAAACGTCCGCCATGAAAAAGCAGTTGTATTTCCCTGACGAATTGTGTATAATAAATAAAATATTCATTTTATATACCAAAAATAAGAAAATGAAAGATGAAGAGGAAAATCTTTCAATCCTGGAGGGGAATAAGGGATGTTATCTACGATTGAGTCGGTCAATAATGTAGTCAATAATTTTATCTGGGGTGTGCCGGCAATGATCTGTATCATCGGAGTAGGACTTCTGCTCAGTGTCAGAACCGGATTTATCCAGATCAGAAAATTTCCATACGCTATGAAGGTGACGATTGGGCGCATGCTTCGGAAAAAAGATGCCACAGATGGTGCAATGACACCATTTCAGGCGGTCTGTACCGCGCTTGCGGCGACGGTTGGAACCGGGAATATTGCAGGAGTTGCAGGAGCGATCGCAATCGGCGGACCGGGAGCAGTCTTCTGGATGTGGATCTCCGCACTTCTTGGAATGTGTACTAAATTTTCAGAAGTAACACTTGCCGTACATTTCCGTGAAAAGAATGCAGAAGGGGATCTGGTCGGTGGGCCAATGTATTATATTAAGAATGGTCTGAATAAAAACTGGCACTGGCTTGCATATTTGTTTGCTGCATTCGGTGTGCTGACAGTATTTGGAACTGGAAATGCGACACAGGTCAATACGATTACGACAGCAATTGATTCCGCATTATTCAATTACGGGGTGATTGGAGTGGATGCAGCAAAGACGGTCAATCTTGTGATCGGAATTGTGCTTGCGGTGTTGATTGCACTGATCCTTCTCGGTGGAATCAAGAGAATCGGACAGGTAACGGAAAAGCTTGTACCGTTCATGGCGGTTATCTATATTCTGTTAGCTGCCGGAGTGGTTCTGTTGAATTTAAAAAATATACCACATGTATTTGTTTCAATTTTTGAAGGTGCATTTACACCGGCATCTGTTACCGGAGGGGCAGTCGGAAGCTTCTTTATCAGTATGAAAAAAGGTGTGTCCAGAGGAATTTTCTCTAATGAGGCAGGTCTTGGTACCGGATCGATTGCACATGCATGTGCAGATACAAAAAAACCGGTGAAACAGGGATTCTTCGGAATCTTTGAGGTATTTATAGATACGATCGTAATCTGTACACTGACCGCACTGGTAATCCTGTGCAGCGGAGTTCCGATTGGTTACGGGGAGGCAGCAGGTGCGGAGCTTACGATTCTTGGATTTACTTCTACATATGGGAGCTGGGTATCGATCTTTACCGCGGTTGCAATGTGCTGCTTTGCATTTTCAACGATTATCGGATGGGGACTTTATGGAACCAGATGTATTGAATTTTTATTTGGAACGAAGATCAACAAACCGTTTATGGTGCTGTATTCACTGGTTGCGATCGTCGGAGCAACGATGGATCTTGGACTGATGTGGAATATTGCAGAGACATTTAACGGACTGATGGCAATCCCGAACTTAATTGCAGTATTCCTGTTATCAGGAGTTGTGGTAAAACTTGTAAAAGAATATTTTGCAGGGGAAGGGAAAGGCGTATAGAAAAATGAAAAACCTGGCAGAAAGTGAATTTTGCTTTCTGCCAGGTTTTTTTAATTTCCAAAATTAACACCATACACTTGAAAGTGGGCTTCAATTCGGTGTTTGGCTTCCCATAAAATCTGAACAACTTCTTTTTCTTTTTCCCCAGAAATACGGAAAGTTGGCATGGATACACTTAAAGCTGCGATTGGCGTATTATTGTAATCCAGTGGTAAATGGTGATCCGCAAAAAGCAGCACAGATGGATCGGTACATAGAATGGAAGAGCAGAAGAATATGTATTTGGATATTCCGTATTTAATGATCTTTCTTCAAGAGATCTGCAGACCAGACATGGATAGTGGCTGATTGCAGAATTGTCCAAAGGAATTACTCTGGAGGCTGGTGACATTATTGCAACCGGTACACCAGTTGTTACAGTTTTTGATGAAAAAGAAAAACCGGATTATGAAGGGAATAAAAAGGTAATTGATTTCCTGATTGAAGGAGGCGTTGATGGAATTCTTGTGTTGGGATCGTCCGGTGAATTTACAGGACTTACGAAACAGGAGAAACATGATTTCTTCAAATTCTATGCAGATTATACTGCAGGGCGCACAAAGCTTTATGCTGGAACCGGAAGCCTTAATTTTGAAGATACTGTGGCGTTGTCAAATGAAGTGAATGAAATGGGCTATGAAGGAGCAATGGTTATCGGACCATGTTATTATGCACTGGATCAGGAAAAGATTTTTGTATATTATGATATGCTTGCAAAGTCAATAAAAGGAAATCTTTATATCTATAATTTCCCGGTAAGAAGTGGACATTCCATCGCTCCGGAAACCTTGAAAAAACTGGTAGAAAATAATACTAATATTAAAGGTTTAAAGGACTCCGTGTCAGAACCAAATCATACAAATGAACTGATGCCACTCTATGACATGGATTCAAATTTCTCGCTCTTGTTCAAAAAACTAATGCAACATAGAGGAGTAGAAGTTTTGGATCGCGTAATTTTCCCATACAATCAGATGGATGAAGAAGTGTATAAAAAAGCAGAAAGCTTGATGGATAAGGTGATTGAGGAGTATCAGAACCTGAAATAAGAAGAAACAAACAAAGCAGACATTCTGAAATGGAGAATCATCCGCTCCGGTATCAGCCGGGGATTGGGAGAGATTCTCCATTTTTATTTAATCATGATTTATTCATTTACTTCAAAACGCCATTGCTGCCTGATCCCCGGATATTTCTGGTGATCGACTTCGCTCATAAACATATCGTATGGTCTTGCACAGATTTTGAATGGGGTATACATGGCCTGGTAGATGACCAACTTTTCGTCTGTTTCGGTATGTTCAGCAAAAGCCAGTACCTTGTAGAGGTATTTGGTGCTGCTTTCTGATACCCATTCTCTTTTAAAATGGCGCACAATATCTCCGACATGGATTTCATGGAGAGGTTCTGCGTTATTTTTTTCGGTATTGGCAGAAAGCGTAGAAGCAGGCTGTGCTTCTGGGATAACCGTACTGGTTTGTGTTGAGGCAGACGATTCCGGGTGAGAAATTACAGACGAAGAATCTATTTTATTTTCAGGATCTGCATCCAGATAAATATACTCATCTTTATCGAGAGAAACCGGTGCGCCGGTCTTGCCGATGATATGAACACCACCATACCAGGTGCCCTCGATTTTAAAAGTATCTCCGATCTGATATTCGGAAGAATATTCATCGTTCTTTTTTATGATTTTGATTTTATTCATAGATAATACACTCCTGTTTGTATTTGAAAACTAATCTAATTATATGTGCATTTTCCAATTTTTCCAACCTAAAAATGGGAAAAATCGTGTATACTGGAAAGTACTAGTTGCTGGTCACAGATACTGTGAACAGTAACTAGTACTACGGAAAGGGGAAAAATAAAATGGTAAAACCAATTATGAGAGATCTCTTTTTTCTGCGCCAGAAGGCAGAGAAAGCAACGAAAGGAGATTTTCCAGTTGCAATTGATTTACTGGATACATTAAAAGCGCACGAAGATGGCTGTGTGGGAATGGCAGCAAATATGATCGGGGTAAATAAAGCGATCATTGCAGTCAATATGGGATTTATGAATGTTGCGATGTTCAATCCGAAGATTGTAAAGAGAAACGGAAAGTATGAGACAGAAGAAGGATGCCTGTCTCTGGATGGTGTAAGAAAATGTGTGCGCTATCAGGAAATAGAAGTAGAATATGAAGATATCAATTTTAAACGGCAGAGACAGAAATACAGCGGATGGACGGCGCAGATTATTCAGCATGAGTGCGATCATCTGAATGGGATTATTATTTGATGGTATCCCAAAATCAAAGATCCGGCATTATGGTTTCGCGTTTTGTGGAAAGAAAGTCCTGATTGGAACAGATAAATCGGAATAATGTTGTTATTACAACAGAAATGAAAATCCAGAAACCGTATACTTATCCATACAAAAAAAGAAGGTCATTAACAGTTAAAGATAA
>NZ_JAQDGZ010000039.1:0-7061 GCF_027663865.1 Coprococcus sp. AF99-45 | reverse complement strand
GTCGCAAGTTAATATATGATACAATGTTTTTAAAATGTTTTATTTTTGTAATAGGAGAAACAAACAGGAGGGGATCATGGCGCATATTTCGGAATATGAAGTTGAGGATATTTTCATAGGCCGTTTGGAGAGTATCGGATACAAATTTATAAAATTAGATAATTATGATGATGTACTTGCCAATTTCCGTGAACAGCTTGCAAAGTTCAATGCAAAGAAATTGACAGAAAAAGGACATGATGCATCATTTTCAGATGCTGAATTCAACCGCATTATGATTCATGTAGATAATCATTCTGTGTATGAATCAGCAAAGATTCTTCGCGATAAATATGTATTACAGTTAGATAATGGAGAATCAGTGTATATTGATTTCTTTTCAAGTGATACAGATAGAAATATCTATCAGGTAACACATCAGGTCACAATGGACAAGGCACATAAAGACGATGTAGTGTATAAGAATCGTTATGATGTGACTGTCCTTGTGAACGGTTTACCGCTTGTACAGATTGAACTGAAACGCCCCGGCGTGGAAATTAACGAAGCAATCAACCAGATTAACAGATACAGAAAGTTTTCTTTCAAGGGTATATTCAGATATTTGCAGCTGTTTGTAGTCAGCAATTCTGTACAGACAAAGTATTTCTGTAATGAGAATGAGATGATGGATGGTCAGTACAATCCAATCCTGAAATCTCTTGTATTCTTCTGGACAGACGAAAAGAATACACGTATCAATGACCTGAACACATTCACGGGTGAATTTTTCCGTAAATCAGCTATTACAGAGATAATGGATAAATACATGGTCATTAAGACCACAGAGCCTGTATTGATGGTCATGAGACCATATCAGATTTACGCTGTAAAGGCTGCAAAGAAGCGTGTACTGGAGGTAAATCAGGATGGTTATGTGTTTGCCTGCACAGGTTCAGGAAAGACGCTGACATCGTTCAAGCTGGCACAGCTTTTGCGCGATGAATCAATGGTAGATTTGGTCGTATTCCTGATTGACAGAAAAGATCTTGATGACCAGACCGTTGATGAATATAACAGTTTTGAAAAAGACTGTGTAGATAATACGGACAGCACTGCTGTACTTATCAGCATGCTGAGATCATCTGAGAAAAAGATGATTGTCACAACGATTCAGAAGATGGCAAATGCTGTAAAAAATCCGAAATATGCAGCTGTAATGGATGCATACAAGGATAAGAAGGTTGTATTTATCATTGATGAGTGTCATCGTTCCCAGTTTGGAAAGATGCATGGTCAGATTGAAAAGCATTTTGAAAGAGCAAATTACATCGGATTCACGGGAACGCCGATTTTTGAGAAAAACAAGGGTGCGGATGGTCGTACCACAGCTGATATTTTTCATGCAGGAGATAAGCTGGATTCATGCTTGCATAAATACATGATTAAGGATGCGATTGCAGACGGTAACGTGCTTAGATTCTCAGTAGAGTATCAGCGTACCATCTTTGCAAGGAATCTTGCTGTAAAAGGTATTGACCCGGAACAGCTGGATGACCCAGAATACTGCAAGCGTCATAAAATTGACATGGAACCGCTGTACCATGATGATGAGCGTATTGCTGGCATTGCAAAGCATATCTTTAAGCATCATGAACAGCATGTACATCCACAGGGCAAGGATATTTATACAGCACTGTTCGCAGTGGATAAGATTCAGACCCTTGGAAAGTATTATGACGAGTTCAAGAAGCTGAACGATGCGGCATCAGAAGATAAGAAACTGAAAGTGGCTGCAATCTTTTCCTATCAGGCGAATGAAGATATGGATGATGGTGCAGATGAACATTCACAGGAACTTCTTGACCGCTGTATGCAGGATTACAATGCTTTGTACAATACAGCATTTACGATTGATACATTTGATGCATACAGAAAAGATATTGCGAAAAGAATGAAACAGAAGGATATACCACAGGTTGATATTCTTTTGGTAGTCAATATGTTCCTTACAGGATTTGATGCGAAGCCATGTAATACATTGTATCTTGATAAGAATCTTGTATGGCATACACTTGTACAGGCATATAGTCGTACAAACCGTGTAGATAAGGTGACAAAGCAGTTTGGACAGATTGTATCATACAGAAATATCAAGCAGTGGCAGGATGACGCACTGACATTATTCTCCGGGGACGGAGACCCGAATGAATATCTGCTTGAAAATTATGAGTATTATCTGAATCAGTGGGTAAATCAGGAACCTGTACTGAGAAAGATTACAGCGGATGTGGATGCAGCTGGTCAGCTCACGTCGGAAGATGAAATCCGTATGTTTATTATTGCGTTCCGCTCAATGGCAAGAACACTTGCTACTTTGAAGACATTTTCGAAGTTTGACTGGGATGACCTTGCTGTTGTGATGGATGAGAATGAATACGAAGGATTCAAGAGCTGGTATCTGTATTATAAAGACCAGACACATGATCCGAAACCAAAAGTACCTGTACCGGTAGATGTGGATTTTGATATTGAGCTTGTCCGTACTGACCGTATCAATGTCGTATATATTTTGAATCTGTTGAAAAATGCGAATACTCATAATAAAACGGAGGAAGAAAAGCAGCAGGATGTGGATTTAATCCTCCGCGAGCTTGAACGTTCTGATAATGAATCTTTGCGACTGAAGAAAGAGATCATGAGACAGTTCATTCTGACTAAATTTTATGATCTGCCGGAAGATGCAGATGTAATGGAGGCATTTACGCAGTTTTCCAAAGAGCAGATGACGGCTGACATGGAAGAATTTGCGTTTGATAACAAGATTGATTACATGATTGTATCAGAGCTGTTTACGGAATATGTATTCCACGGTACGATTTCAGATGATGATATTCGTAAGAGATTGACAGTATACAAGCTGGGTCTTCTGAAAATGACGAAGCTGACAAAATCAGTGAAGACATTTGTAACAGAGACCTATAACAAATACAAAGCAGAGGGAGAATAATTATGGCAGATACAAATACATATCAGGCACAGGCAAATGAGCTTTCTCAAAAGCTCTGGGCGATTGCCAATGAATTACGAGGACAGATGGATGCCAGTGAGTTCAAGAATTATATTCTTGGAGTAATTTTCTATCGTTATCTGTCAGAACGTACAGAAATGTACATGGCAGAAATCCTTGAAAATGACGGTGTAACATACGAAGAAGCATTTTCGGATGATGATTACAGACCGGTTGTAGAAGACTGGTCTTTATCCAAATTGGGATATGTCATCAAGCCGGAAAACCTGTTCCGTAACCTGATTCGTAAGATTACAAAATTTGAGAATGATGCGGATAAGTTCAGCGTAGAAGATTTTGAAAAAGCAATCAATGACCTTGTAGGTTCTACAATGGGTCATGAATCCAACAAAGCATTTGATGGATTGTTCAATGATATGCGCCTGCAGGATGCACGTCTTGGAGAGACAGTGGCAGACCGTACAGATATGATTGGTCGTGTCATGGTCAAGGTCTCAGACATTGATTTTGACTTACAGGATTCTCAGTTTGATGTACTGGGTACAGCATATATGATTCTGATTGGTCTGTTTGCTTCAGATGCCGGAAAGAAAGGTGGAGAGTTCTTCACGCCTGCCGGACCGAGTAGACTTTGTGCTACACTGGCATCCCTTGGACTGGATGAAGCAAAGACCGTTGGTGACTGTACCTGTGGTTCTGCATCCATGCTGTTAGAAGTTCAGAAGCATTTGACCACACATAAAGTTGGTCATTTCTACGGACAGGAGCTGAACGCTACAACATACAACTTGTCAAGAATGAATATGATTATGCATGGTGTAGACTGGCAGAATTTTGACATCTACAAAGGTGATACGCTGAAAGATGATAAATACGGTGATGATTTGAAGTTGACTGTACAGGTCTGCAATCCACCGTATAGCTTGAAGTGGTCAGCTGATAAGAAATTTGAGGATGACCCACGATACAGCGGAGCTGGAAAGCTTGCACCGAAGGGACAGGCTGACCTTGCCTTTGTAGAACATATGATTTACCACATGGATGATTCTGACGGTCGTGTAGCTGTATTGCTGCCGCACGGTGTATTGTTCCGTGGTGGTGCAGAAGAAGCAATCAGAAAATATATCATCAAAGACCTGAACCGTCTGGATGCTGTTATCGGATTGCCTGCAAATCTGTTCCACGGAACAGGAATCCCGGTGTGCGTACTGGTGCTGAAAAGCAAGAGAAACGGCAATTCAGGAAATATTCTGTTCGTTGATGCATCGAAAGAGTTCAAGGCTGGAAAGAATCAGAATGTCTTGGAACAGGAGCATATTGATAAGATTGTAGATGCGTATGCAAAACGTGTAGACGTAGATAAGTTTGCTCATGTAGCAGATATGAGTGAGATTATCGAGAACGGCTATAATCTGAATATTCCGAGATATGTTGATACATTCGAGGAAGAAGAACCTGTAGATTTGGATGCTGTAAAAGCTCAGATTAAGACATTGGATTCTGAAACAAAAGCTGCGATTGATAAGGCTGAAAGTTTTATGAGACAGCTTGGACTGTAAAGGCAGGTGAATTTTAATTATGAAATTTAAGAAAACAGAATATCCAACTACGATTGCTGCATCGGCTGCAATGTCATTTCTGTCAATGGCAAACAATCCTTATCCGTATGAATATATGGTAGGAAATGCACAATTACCTTCAAAGGAATTGCTTATATTATTACCAGATACATGTCCTTGTTGTGGTAAAGTATTATCCACTGAAATTTTACCGATTAGGGCAGTTAATAATATTACGGATAATGAACAAAAAGAATGTACGGTTATATCTATTTACAGATGTACATCTTGCAATGAATTATTCACTGTGACGAATACAGTTAAGACGGAATTAGCGTTTAATGATGAAAATTTTGATACAGATGACGCAATAAGTGAATTTGTTGGCATTTATCCATTTGAAATGGAAAGTGTAGATTTCGATGAAGATATTAGTGATTTGTCACCGTCTTTTGTTGAGGTGTATAAGCAAGCAGAACGTGCAGAACATGATGGGTTGAATTTAATTTGCGGAATGGCTTATCGCAGGGCACTGGAATTTTTAGTTAGAGATTATTGTGTTGATAAATTCCCTGAGAAAGTCAGTGAAATAGATACAAAATCTTTGTCTGAGAAAATCAGAAATTATATTACAGATGATTCAGATATTAAAACTTTAGCAGAAAAAGCAACATGGCTTGGTAATGACCAGACGCATGTAATCAATAAGCATCCTGATAGAGATGTTAGCGACATTAAGCAATTTATTCAGATGATTGTTGCGAAGATTAAAATAAAAATGGTTGTTGCAGATGCTGAAACTATAAAAAAGGGGTGATGTAATTGAATGAACCTAAATTGAGATTCAAAGCTGATGATGGAAGTCAGTTTCCAGATTGGGAAGAACATAAGATAAAAGAATTTGTGACTGAAAGCAATATTCTCGGTCATACTGGAAAAGAAGCAAAAAAATTGACAGTAAAACTTTGGGCTAAAGGTGTTGTTCCAAAAGAAAATGTTTTTTCTGGTAGTGAAAATACTCAGTATTATATTCGTCATTCAGGACAATTGATGTATGGAAAGTTAGATTTTTTAAATTGTGCATTTGGAATTGTACCGCCTGAATTGGATGGATATGAATCAACATTGGATGCTCCAGCATTTGATATGCATGATATTTCAGATAAATTTTTGTTGTGTTATGTTACTAGAAAAATATTTTATAAAAAGAATGGTGATATTGCTAATGGAAGTAGAAAAGCCAAAAGAATACATCCTGATGTTTTTGGCGAAATGTCTATTATGGTACCATCACTTCCAGAACAACAGAAAATTGCAGACTTCTTATCAACAATTGATACAGTGATTGAGAAGCAAAAGGAAACTGCATCTGCATGGGAAGAACGTAAAAAAGGTGTGATGCAGAAGCTGTTCAGTCAGAAAGTAAGATTCAAAGCGGATGATGGAAGTCAGTTTCCGGAATGGAAAGAAAAGAAACTGGATGAAGTGTTTGAATTTTATAATGGAAAAGCTCATGAAAATGTAATTTCAGAAAATGGAAAATACGTGGTAGTAAATTCTAAATTTATTTCCACAGATGGAACTGTCAGAAAATACACAAACGAAATGATTTTTCCTTTGATTAAGAAAGATATAGTTATGGTTATGAGCGATGTTCCTAATGGTAAAGCTATTTCAAAATGTTTTTTGATTAATGAAAATAATAAATACACATTGAATCAAAGAATATGTTGTTTGCGAACAAAAGAAAATACTGTATTCTATATTAATCAGATTAGTCGTAATAAATATTTTTTAAAATTTGATGATGGTGTTAAACAAACTAATTTGCGAAAAAATGACATATTACAGTGCCCATTATTATGTCCTTGTCTTGCAGAACAGCAAAAAATTGCTGATTGTCTTGCATCATTTGATGAAGTCATTGAGAAGCAAAAAGCAACGTTAGCTGTGTGGGAAGAACTGAAAAAAGGCTTGTTACAGCAGATGTTTGTATAAGAGTAATTAAATATAGGATTTACATGTGTTTGGAAAGACTGGCTATAGTAGCTGGTCTTTTTTGTACTATTTTTGGAACCAGGTTCCATTTTGTCACAAAGATTACAGATTTTTTGCCATTTTCGAGCAATAGATCCCATGTGAACTTCCACAAGCTCATGGAATTTCCATGGTGAAACTCTTTGGCGTACAGAATAGATAAGAAAACGAAGATGATTTATTTGGAAAATTCGCCCTAGAAAATTCAACAGTTACTGGGTATGGTAAGATAAGTACATCACAGGGAACGGATACATAAGGTTTTCCTCCTATGTTGAAGTTATTCGGACAGATGCTCCCTGTGATCCTTTCCTTATTTGAAGCCGCAGGAATATTATCGTTCCTTCTTTTTATATGATTTCAGGCGGAGTTACATCCGCCACGGTAATACCAGCTTCGGCTGTTATTATATAGAAAACCTTTCAGGCGAAGGGGGCTGTGAAAAAAGAATAGTC
>NZ_JAQDGZ010000038.1:0-7501 GCF_027663865.1 Coprococcus sp. AF99-45 | reverse complement strand
GTACTATTTATATTCTAGCACCAACTAAGGGAGCGGTGTATCATCACTTTTCATCAAAAGATGATATATTGGATGCTATAGAGGATAAACTATTAGTAGAGAATAACCCGTTTAAAAAGGTATTAGTGTATTCTGAGTTAACAGGTATTGAATTGATAAAAAAGGCGTTTTTGTTAGGAATAGAAGATCAAGAACAGCAATATTATAATAAAATAAGTATGAGAACTTGGCGCCAAAGTGAAAAGATTCAAAGTCCTAAGATGATTGCAAAAATGATTGAAATTAATAAAAATATTCTGGCACCTGATTTATGCAAAATAGTAGAAAAGGGTATTAAAGATGGATCGGTAAATACAGAATATCCAAAGGAGATTTCAGAACAGATATTAGTTCAAATAAATATAGGTTTATTACTTTCGATTTCTGATATTACAGAGAAAGAATTAACAAGAAAAATAGATTTTATTTCAGAATGGACAAAAAATATGGGAGTAGATTTTTTGGACAAAGAATTAAAAGAAAAATTGAAACACGTCTTTATGGAATATTGTGAATAAAATGGGAATTTCCCCATTTTATTTTTTGAACATAACATACCACCGGTATGTAAAGGAGAAAAAAATGAATACATATTATTTATATTTAATAGGACAGGCAAACTCGCTGGTAATTAATCAAATGCTAAAATTTGCGTTATATATGTACATTTTAGATAATACAGGTTCATCAGTTATATATTCGAATATCATAGCATTTTCTATGCTACCAATAATTTTCTTTAGTCCAATTGCTGGATGGATCTGTGATTATGTGAAAAAGAAAAAATTAATAGTTATGTTAGACGTTACATCAGGCATAATACTTAGCTTGTTTTTCCTTTTATCTAATAAAGTAATAGCAATTTGCATCATTTTATTTATATTAGGGATATTAGGGATGTTAGAAACACCAGCTACTCAGGCGGCAGTACCACTAATTACAGATGATTTAAATAAAACTAATACAGAAATAGCACAGATATCGTCTATTTCAGCAATATTAGCACCAATTCTAGGTGGAGTTATATATAATACATTTTCCATAAATAAGATTATTATTTTTTCTATAATTGGTTTTGGGATTACCGCTTTTTTGGAAAGTTTAATAAAAATGAAAAATGAACAATGCATAAGGGATAGTGCAATATTGGGAATAAAACAGGGAATAAAGTATTTGTTTGTGGAAGAAAAAGAAATTCTTAAATTAGTGTTGTATGCAGGCGTAATTTCCTGTGAAATAACAGGGCTGCTTACAATTGCATTTCCATATATCATAAGAAATACGTTACAGTATAGTACAACAGTCTATGGATATGCAGAAGGAAGCCTGGGAATAGCTGCAATCGGTGCAACTTTTTATTATTCTTTTACAAGAAGAAAGTGGGGTAGTAATAAAACAAATAATCTTGTTATTGGAATAGGCGGGTGCGTTATGATAACGGGAATTATTTTGTGGATATGTCAAACAAGGAATGCAATATTTATTACTATTTTAGTACTATGTAGCATAATTCAGTTTAATATTAATATTTTTTCAATAGTATGTTTATCTGATATTATGAGAAAAACAAAAGAAGAATATATGGGGAGAATTATGGGATTTGTATCTATGATAACCAATATGTTTCAACCGATAAGCCAGATTATTTATGGGAGAGGGTTAGAATATACAATATCAGGGTTCGGAAAATTTCTTATTGTGATAGCAGTAAGTATTCTGGGAATTTCTTTATATAGAAAAATGTAATAAAGAGAGACAAAAAATAGTGTTTTGGTGGACAGAAGAAGATTTTTCGATGAAAAAGAGGTATTTTAAATATAGGAGATATCTACCGATTAGAACGAAAGGAGGAAGGAAATATGAGAGTTATTTTACATTGCATCAGTTCTGTTTTTCATAGCGTCAGCTATTGGCTTTACGAGTGGAAATGAAAGTTCTATGGCTATAGTATGGTTATGTCTTGGTTCTTCATTTCTTTGCTTGGGTTCGACTCATAAGAAAAAGGAAAACAATACAGATGATAAATCATTTCCTGCTTGTATTGTTGGAAAATCAGAATTTCAGGAGGTGTTTTTATGCCACAAATGAATAAGGGAGGAAAATTTATTTTCGGGAAATCACTCATTCGGACGGATGGAACATTGCGGATTCCACCGCAGGCAATGGAAGAATATCACATTGCAGATGAAGGAAAAGTATATCTTTTTACCGGAAGTAAGATTACCGGTGGCTTCTGCGTCACCCGGAAAGGCCTTTTGCATCCGTCAAAACTTGGTCACATTTTGGACGATACTCCACCGTTGCTTGACTACTCAGCAGGTTCTGGCGAATTTATCAAATACAAGGGGCGTTCCTACTGCTGGGTAGAAATTTCACAGGAGGGGCAAATTCTTCTTACGAAGAAAATGATGGATTTTTTGAAGGTGAGACCCGGAATGGAGCTGCTCTCTATCCGCAGTAGCGACATCGCGTTTACGATGGGAGCTAAAGGACCGCTATTGGAAAAAGCAGAAAACTATGATGGTGAAATTCCGCTTTTTTAAGTGTAACAATTCCAGTTTATAAAATTAAGAAAATGGAATTTAAGGAGGAGTATGTAAATGAAATTAGCAGATTTAGCAACAGGCTCTGATTGGATAGTGTGGATTGTCTTTGCGATATTTGCTGTACTTTCTATTATTTTACTTTCTGGACATGGAAGCTGGTTCATTTCTGGATATAATACAGCTTCAAATGAAGAAAAGGAAAAATATGATGAAAAGAAGTTATGCAGAACAATGGGAATTGGAATGTCTATTATAGCAATTCTTGCATTAACTATGGGCTTGTTTGAAAAGATTTTGCCTGCATTTTTTGTATATATTGCATTGGGGATTATTTTGGTTGATGTCGTGGTAATTATCATTTTAGGAAACACACTATGCAGAAAGTAATAACTTCCTGTTTGCCAACTTGCCCTTTGAGAGAGGAAAAATCCTTTTCTCAAAGGGCTTTTCTGTTTATACGGATATTCGCAAACTACAAGATAAAGCTAAAACTTCATATACTCTAAGCACAAGGAGGTTGAGGTTTGGCTATGAATAACAGTTTAGCAGAAGTACACCCGGAGCTTGTTTTGGAGTGGTCGGAAAAGAATTTAACGCTTACGCCTGATGACATTACTTTCGGTTCAAATAAAAAAGTATGGTGGAGAGGTGCTTACGGTCATGAATGGCAGGCAAGTGTTAAGGCTCGTTCTAATGGAGAAAAATGCCCGATATGTTCCGGTGCGAGAGTGATTGCAGGGATTAACGATTTGGCAACATTAGAGCCGCTACTGGAAAAGCAGTGGTCGGAAAAGAATAAGATAAAACCGACAGAAGTTTCTATTGGTTCTCATAAGAAAGTGATTTGGAGATGTGAGAAAGGACACGAGTGGGAAGCTGCTGTTAAGAGCAGGACAATAAATAAAACAGGTTGCCCATATTGTTCCCATAATAAAGTGTTGGCAGGATTTAATGACCTTGCAACACTTCTGCCGGATATAGCTGCCGAGTGGTCGGACAGAAATTATCCGACACTTCCAATGCACGTTGCGGTCTTTGCCAATCGTAAAGCTTGGTGGAAGTGTAAGGATTGCGGCAGAGAGTGAGTGAAAAATAATCTAAAAAATAAATTGTGACACAAAGCTGAAATTATAAAAAATGTTTTTTCGAATCTGCAGAAGTCCTGGATTTCTTTTGGAACTTGATACAAAAACATAATACTTTTTGTATCAAGTTGATTTTTTGAACTATTCGTGTATAATATAACTTGATACAAAAACTATCAAGAAATTGTACGAAGTTATTTAAGGAGATGTGCATAAATACGGTTATGAATTATGAATCAATATTTGAACGATATGGAGGAATAATGCGTACCTGCGAACTTACAAGGGAAGGTATATCTTATCAGGTACTTCAAAATCTAATAGAACAAGGAAGAGTAGAAAAGATCAAGTATGGTTATTATCAGTGGCAGGATGAAAAGGCTTTTACAGAAGTGTCAGTAATAACGGCACTCTTTCCCAAAGCTATTATCTGTGACATGTCAGCTGCGATGTATTATGGTTATACGGATCGTGTGCCAGGAGTCTGGCATATAGCTGTAGATAATAAGTCTGCAAGAAACAAATTCAAGCTAGATTTTCCTATCATAAAACCACATTTTATTGAAACATCCAGATTGAATATTGGTGTGAGTGAAGGAAACATAGATGGAATTACGGTAAAGATTTATGACAGAGAGCGTGTTGTATGTGATTGTTTGCGTCATGTTAATACGATGGATGGAGAGGTCTTTAATATTGTAATCCAAAGGTATATTGGTGATAAAAAGAAAGATGCTGCGAAACTAATGATGTATGCCTCAAAGCTTGGTGTGGAGAAGAAAGCAAGAAGGGTGATTGGAATATGGCTGTAAAAGAGATAAAAGATATGGGTGCATCTGTGCTCACCAGATTAAAGAAACAGGCAAAAGAAACAGGAATCAACTATCAGACTTGTCTTCAGCTTTTTGCACAGGAAGAGTTTCTTCGTAAACTTGAAATGTCAGGATATGCAGAGAATCTTGTTTTGAAAGGTGGAATGTTCTTATACACTATTTCAAATTATGAGGGAAGACCAACTATGGATATTGATTTCATGCTAAGAAGAATGTCGAATGATGTAGCTGGAATGAAAACGATCATGGAGGAAATTTGTCAAACAGATACTCACAATGATTTTATTAGTATGGAAGTGCTAGGAACGAGGAAAATCACTCCGGAGAAAAAGTATCCTGGTATAGGTATAAATTTGATGGCTCATATCAAAAATGTGAGAATTCCATTTTCTGTTGATATTGGTGTGGATGACGTGATAGTACCCGGTGCAGTTAAGCGAACTGTGGCAACTAGACTGGAAGGTTTTGAGGAACCAAATATTTATACATATTCTTTGGAGAGCACAATGGCAGAGAAATTTGATGCCATCTTAAAGAGAATGACTGCTTCTAGTAGGATGAAAGATTTTTATGATATTTATTACTGGTCGCAGGTATTTGATTTTGAAGGCAGGGTGTTGCAGGAAGCAATTTTTGAAACCTTGCAACATAGAGGAACGCCATACGAGAAAGATAGCATGGAACAAATAAGAGCATTTGATCAGAATGAATTCCTTCAAAAATTGTGGAATAATTACAATCCCGGACCAGGGCTTGAAAAGCCTGATTTTTCTTCTGTATTGGTTCAGATTAACCGGTTTATTAGCCCTGTATATGGAGCACTACTGCGAGAAGATGAATTTTTTGGGATGTGGTCATCGAAAGAAAACGTATGGAAATAACTTGTTTAAAAAAATTGCATATCAGAGGCTGTATTTTCACCCTCCTTCTTTTGTATATATGAAAGATATTTTTTATGTACGAAGGAAGGAGGTTTTTTCATGCCTAAAGTCAGAAAAGAAATTCCAGAATTGGAAAAGCTGGTGCAGGTCGGAAGAAAGAAATTTGTCCGTTATGAGGAAGGGGTACAATTATATTCTATGGGGTTGCATACATTTCAGGAATTAGCGAAAGATGCAAAAGCAGTCTATCATGTGAAGAGAGTTGTTCTGGTCAATACAGAGATTGTGGATGAATATCTTGAGAATTTCAGAGATGAATTATAAAAAATAAAATGTAATACATGAGGAGCAAAATACGTTAACTTGTTGTCGGACATAAAGTATAATGGTGTTGTAAGGAAGGAGGAAATAGTATGGCAAAAAAGAAATGCACAGTTCTTAGCTTATCGTGAACTGTGCATTTTTGTAAATAAATACTTTTAATTAGCCGATTACGGCATCCTCTGCTGTAAAATGTTCCAGAGAATTTTCTTTTACCTGAATGCAGATATAAGTAATTCCAGAAATATCGGATGCAAAAAACTGACGCTTTGCAGTAGGTGCGATTTTTAGCCAGTCTCCAGTTGAAAGGCTAATTTCTTCTCCGTCAATTATGGCTTTGCCGTTACCTGAAAGAATTCCATAGATTTCTTCATTTTCTTTATGAGAATGAACAAATGGGACATTTGCTCCTGCAGGTAGTTCGTTTAAACTGATTTCTGCACCTGTTAAAGACAACTTTTCATGCAGCTCAATTCGGTTTTCCTTTCCAATAGTTGTTTTTGTGTAATTTGCCATAATAACCTCCATAGTTAATTTGTAGTTTCTGGTTGCTTGGTATTAGTATAGTGTGAGACACATACAAAAACAAGTACGCACCTTTTTGTAACTGTACACTCAAAAATGAATGTGTTACAATAGACTCGGAGGTGAGAATTATGCGAGCAAAAGAAGAATTACCGGAATGCCCAGTTGCAACAGCAGTATCTCTTATCGGAGGAAAATGGAAACTGCTGATTTTGCGTAACTTGAAAGAGCGTCCATGGAGATTCAATGAGCTACAACGAAGTATAGATGGTATTTCACAAAAGGTTTTGACAGATAGTTTAAGACAAATGATGAGTGATGGGCTGGCATATCGCCACGATTACCATGAGCAGCCACCGAGAGTTGAATACGGCTTAACGGAACTCGGAACAAAAATGCTTCCAATTGTTAATTCACTTGCTGACTTTGGTAACTACTATAAATCAATTATTGAACAGAATTAAGGACGTTAGTATTTGAAAAGCTTGAACAATTCCTGTTTGTATATATCTTTTAAAAGGTATATGATTAAGAAAAACGACAGGAGGTATCTGAATGAAATCACATAAATATTGGTCTATCGGTGCACTGATTACAATGCTTGGAACTTTTTATACAGGTTATAAGGGATCAAAAGAAGGCCATAAGTACTTTGCAGCAAGTTCTTTGCTTTGCATGATTATGGCTATTTATACAGGACACAAGATGATTTCTGGTAAAAGTAGGAAGAAAAAAGAAGTTTCAGTAGAGAGTGTTGAAGATTAAAAAACAAAATATTTTAATAAATAACGCCGGTGCAGGATTTTTGATATCCAGTACTGGCGTTATTTATTCTACAGGGGCTTGGGGGTGTAGCCACCAAATATATTATTAATTTTCTTCTTCGGTAAGTTTGTTAAGGATCCACTCCCTATTGATAACAATATCCTCATCATCGCGGAGATCTTTGAAATCAGTGCAGTGTGAAGAAGCAAATTCATACATATTGTCAATGTCAATTGCACCAGTGATCTCACTCTTATTAATGATTATAAGAATATTTGTTCCGTCGTCGTCGACAGCAAAGCGCAGTTCATCAAATTCTTTATCAGGATTATTCTCGTGAAGAAAATCTGTCACAAGTAATTTAACAAGTTCCATTATCCTGTCATCTTTACCTGCATCAAAAATCTGTATCTTTTCAACGAGCTGATTTGGTGATGTTACGATTCGGGCTAAATATTTTTTAGTACGAAAATCAAACAAAGCATCGGTTGTAACTTTTTTATGAA
>NZ_JAQDGZ010000037.1:1426-8646 GCF_027663865.1 Coprococcus sp. AF99-45 | reverse complement strand
GGAAGTAAGGCGACTGATATATAAAAGCACTTGATAAGGAACTGTAAGTTACGATGTTAAAAAGTAGAAGTTACTGATGATGGAACGCCGGATGAGGGGAAACTCTCATGTCCGGTGTGAAGTGGGGGAAAGTCTGGCGATAACATCAAAGGATTACCTATCACTATAGGACCGTTTGATTGCCCTGCATCATTTGGATATTGGTTGGAAACCATCTGACTTGGAACAGAGGGAAGGACGTATTATCCGTCAGGGAAACCATAATAAAAAGGTTCATATCTTCCGGTATGTAACAGAATCCACTTTCGACAGTTATATGTGGCAGTTGATCGAGAACAAGCAGAAATTCATTTCCCAGATTATGACGAGCAAAGCACCGGTCAGAAGTTGTGAAGATGTGGACGAAGCGGCGCTGTCCTATGCAGAGGTCAAAGCACTTGCAACCGGAAATCCGGCAGTAAAAGAGAAGATGGCATTAGATGTGGATGTGGCAAAATTAAAGCTTTTAAAAGCTAATCACATGAATAACCAGTACCGCCTGGAAGATGACATTGCAAGGAATCTTCCGCAACAGATTGCAAAACTGACGGAGATTATTGCCAGCTACAAGGCAGATAAAGGAAGTACTGTTGATCGTATTTCGGTAGAGGAGTTTCCAAATTACACTATTCCCGTGATTTCATTGAAGAATCAGAAAAAAATGGTTGCAGTATTAGAAAAAATCGACGCTAAGATAAGGACTAATAATAAGATAAATGATTATTTATCATATCAATCTTCGATGGCAGCTTGACCATTCATGAGCATTGGAAGTAACCAGTCTCTTATTGAGGCTAATTCATCACTTTCTTTCTGATATTGTTCTTGAAGCATGAGCAAACAATTAAACTTGTTTAAAATAGCTTTATTATCAGGAATAAAAACTGGAATATTTTCAATATCTCCTTTGGTAATGAATTTTACAATCGAACCTGAAGCTGCAGATTTAAATGACTTTATTTGATACATGCTTGCTAAATACAGAAGAGCATAATACTCTAGGTCTGGTATTAACACATATGTTCTTTGATAAGCATTAAATTTTCCTGTATAATGCTTAACATTAAACTCTCCATTGCCGGCTATCAAAATAGATGAAGCATTGAACGCATATTCATCACATTTCAATGTATTACTTGAGCAAGTAAAGAAATTATATTTCCCATTTGGTGATGAAAAATTTGCATCTTCCTTCCCAGTAACAATATTGGTCAAAGCAGATGCAATTGTATTACGACCAGTAATATTCCCAGTTTGAGCATCATTCATCATATTTTCATACAACAAGCAAAGTAGCTGTTCTAAATAATCATTTAAAGTGGAATGGAGAAGATAGATACGATCGAGAAATTTCTATTGTAAAAGAGTCATGACCAAAGAGAAATATCTAAATTATATAGATAGCCTTGTTATCCAGTAATTCAAGGAGAACGAATCAACTATCAAAATAAATAATGTTTTGAATACGGGGATGAAGTAGAAAGGAAAGTACCATGACAAAGGATGAAGTAAAAAAACTCTGGATGGACAGTCCGGAATCACTACAATTTTTAAATAATGCTACAAAATTTTATAATTTAATGATGATGTATCGTTGTGCTATTCGGGAGATACAAACTAAACTTGAGGTTTTGGATGATGAATTTTCAGTTGAGAACAATCGAAATCCTATTTCTTTTATAAAAACAAGGATTAAGAAGCCCAATAGTATTTACAATAAATTGCAGAAAATGGGACATGATTTTACAACAGAAAATATACAGACATATTTAAATGATGTAGCAGGCGTTCGAATAGTTTGTGCGTTTATTGACGATATTTATATGATATCAGATTTGATTACCCAACAGGATGATATTAAAGTTATTGAAATAAAAGATTATATAAAAAATCCAAAACCAAATGGTTATCGAAGCTATCATATGATTGTTGAAATACCAGTATTTTTTGCTAAGGGTAAAACACCTATGCGTGTAGAATTACAGATCCGAACCAATGGTATGGATTTCTGGGCAACATTGGAACATCAACTTCGCTATAAAAAAGGAATTGAAGAAATGCCTGGTTATGATGAGATAAGTGAAGAATTACTTCATTCTGCAAGAGCTATCATTGAAGCGGATAATGAAATGCAGAGAATAAAAGACAAAATAGGTATGTTTCATGAAATTTAGGCAGAAAACTGAGCAAGTAGGAAGGTGGAATATATATGAAGCAAGATACTTTAGAGGGCAAAGCAAAAACAAAAAATGGGGTAAAACGGCTGTGTTTTTCCATAGTCTGCATTCTTCTGGAAGTAATTTTTATTATTACTATCGTAACACGCTTGAATGAATATGCAGAAATTATAAATTTATTTACAAGGATTTTGAGTGGAATCTTGGTTTTGGGATTGTACGCATCAGATAAGACCTCTTCTATGAAAATGCCTTGGGTCATCTTAATTCTAATCTTCCCAATTATGGGTGTAGGCCTGTATTTGTTGATTGGTTTGAATGGTGGCACACATAAAATGCGTGAACGATATACAGAAATTGATAGTAAATTATTACCAATGCTTCCTGACAATCAGGAGTGTTTGAGTAGAATAAAAGAAACGATTCCGAAAGCAGGAAATATCGCAAGTTACATACAAAGAAATTCGCAGTATCCAATCTATCAGAATACAGATATTGTGTATTTTGATGAAGCAGTGACAGGATTAGAGGCACAGCTTAAGGATTTGAAGAAAGCACAGAAATTTATCTTCATGGAATATCATGCGATAGAAGACGCTGAAGCATGGCATAAGATTCAAGATGTTCTGGAAGAGCGAGTAAAAGCAGGTGTGGAAGTTAGAGTATTCTATGATGATATGGGTTCTATAGGCTTTATTAATACAGATTTTGTGAAAAAAATGGAGCGAATAGGAATTCATTGCCGTGTATTCAATCCGTTTATGCCAGGTTTAAATCTGTTTTTGAACAACCGTGATCATAGAAAAATAACAGTTATTGATGGAAAAGTCGGATTTACAGGTGGATATAATCTCGCAAATGAATATTTTAATTACACACACCCGTACGGACAGTGGAAAGATACAGGTATTCGTTTAGAAGGAGATGCTGTTCAGTCGCTTACGGTGACATTTTTGGAGATGTGGAATGCAGTAAGTGATAAGGATGCTAATGATTCTGATTTTAGTAAATACCTTTTCCATTATGATTATGCGGCACAGCAAACTGGGTTTGTTCAACCTTATGCAGACAGTCCTATGGATAATGAGCAGGTAGGAGAAGAAGTTTATATCAGTATGATAAATAAAGCTGAAAAATACTGTTGGTTTATGACTCCATATCTAATCATAACAGATGAAATGACACATGCGTTATGCCTGGCTGCTAAGCGAGGGGTAGATGTAAGAATTATCACACCGGGTATCCCTGATAAGAAGTTCATTTATAATATAACTCGTTCTTTTTATCATGGATTAGTTAAACATGGTGTTCGTGTTTATGAGTGGACTCCTGGTTTCTGTCATGCAAAAATGAGTGTGGCAGATGACTGTATGGCAACCTGTGGAACAATTAATCTGGATTATCGAAGTTTATATCACCATTTTGAAAACGGCTGTTTTATGGCAGATTGTCAGGCAGTTGTGGAAATAAAAAATGATCTGATAAGAACGATGGGAGAATGTCGTGATGTGACAGACCAATATCAAATCGGACGAAGTGCATATTTGCGACTGGGACAATTATTTATGAGATTATTTGCTGGATTGCTATAAGAATCTGATGAAACGACCTTTCAAAAAACAGTTGATTTAGAAGTTAACTGTTTTTGAAAGGCCGTTTTTGCTATATCTAACAGTCTGTTGTACAAAGAAGATTTTGCATGGATGAAAAAACAAACCTTGTTGAGGTTAAATTGAGATTGACTTTGTATTGTATAAGTATGAAATAAAAAGGAATCAGGTGATGTACAATGAAAAAGCATAAAATATGTAAAATCCTTCTTGTTATACTGGCAATTTTTTTATGTGTGGCTTTTTATGAATTGCTCGGAATCTGCGTTGCATATAAAAAGCAGCCGGAAGTGTCCAATACAACCAAAAAAAAAACAAAAAATGGGTCATGGAACGAATGCAGTGAAAATACAGAACGGGCAGTAATCATAGAAAAGAATCCAGAAGCGCTTTTACAAAGAGTGCGTTTGATCAAGAATGCAAAAAAGGAAATTATTCTTTCTACTTTTGCATTTCAATCCGATGAAAGTGGAAAATTGATTTTAGGAGCACTGCATGATGCGGCAGACAGAGGTGTACATATTCGTCTGTTAGTAGATGGAATGGAGAGTTGGATTGATATGGAAGGAAATCCGTATTTCTATGGATTATCTTCCCATGAGAATGTTGAAATTAAACTGTATAATAAGGCCAATCCGTTGAAACCGTGGAAAATGATGGGTAGAATGCATGATAAATATTTGATTGCAGATGGAAAGAGATATATTCTTGGGGGAAGAAATACATACAATTATTTCCTGGGTGATTTTCCGGGACATAAGAACTATGACAGAGACGTGTTAGTGGTTTGCGATGAACCTGAGAAAGAAAATTCAGTTAACCAGTTGTCAGAGTATTTTGAAACCATATGGAATCAGGAAGACAGTGGTTATTTTCATAACAATAAAAAACTGGCAAATAGAAAATCTGTAAAGAACGCAGTTTTAGAGTTGCAGAACAGCTATCAGAAATATTTTGAAGAGAATAAGGAAAGAATCTGCGAGACCGATTATACGGACGAAACTTTTGAGACAGAAAAGATTACATTAGTGTCAAATCCTATTCACACAGGTTCCAAAGAACCAGTAGTGTGGTATCAGTTGGGAGAATTGATGAAAAATGCAAAAAATCGTGTGAAGATCCACACGCCATATATTATCTGTAATGATATGATGTATAATACATGGGAGGAGATTGCAGAGAACGTTTCAGATTTTTCTATCATGACAAATTCAGTTGCGAATAATGGGAATCCATTTGGGTCTGCCGATTATGCGAAAAACAGAAATAGAATCTTAAGTACAGGAATTAATATCTGGGAATATGAAGGCGGTTATTCATACCACGGAAAAAGTATTCTGATTGACGATGATCTGTCTGTAATCGGTTCCTTTAATATGGACATGAGAAGTGCATATCTGGATACGGAACTGATGCTTGTAATACGCAGTAAAGATATTAATAAACAGTTGGAAGAGGGCATGATGGAATATGAAAAAGTGTCCCGTCAGATATTAGAAGGCGGAACTTATAATGATCCATATCATGTAGAGCCAATCGAATTAACAAAGAAACGTCAGAGAAAAATATTTTTGGTACAGCATCTGCTTGGATGGGCAAGGTATCTGTTTTAATAAGGAGGAAGGAAAACGTGTTTCAAATATTGATTGTAGAAGATGATAAAGAATTAAGCCAGCTATTCCAAAAAGTGCTTGAGAAGAATGGATATCAAGTCAAAAGTGCATCGGATGGAGCACAGGCATTAGAAGTATTGGATAAGGAATATATTGATCTGATCATTTCTGATATTATGATGCCGGTTATGGATGGCTATGAACTGGTGTCAGAACTTCGTTCAGCAGGATATCAGATACCAGTGCTTATGATCACTGCGAAAGGTTCCTTTGATGATATGCGTCAGGGTTTTTTTTCGGGAAGTGATGATTATATGGTAAAACCGGTAAATGTGAATGAAATGGTTTTAAGAGTCGGAGCACTGCTTCGCCGTGCACAGATATTGAATGAACACAAAATTGTGATTGGTTCAACGGAGTTTGATTATGATGCAATGACGGTTACAACTGATAAGGAAAGTCTTGTTTTACCTAAAAAACAATTCCTGCTTTTATATAAGCTTGCAGCTTCGCCAGGCAGAACATTTACAAAACAACAGTTGATGGATGAAGTATGGGGATACGAGACGGAGGCAGATCCACATACAATAGAGGTACATATAGGAAGACTCAGAGAGCGTTTTAAAGATAATCCGGATTTTGAAATCGTAACAATGCGTGGAATTGGATACAAGGTGGTGAAAAAATAATGGAACAAAGGAAAAAAAAAGGATTGCGGATCCGATCCTGTCTGACTGGTGCAATCTGGCTGGCACTTGTATTTTCAACAGTCATATCTGCTTTATTATTTGCTTTTTTGAATCATTTTTTTAATCTGCCGGGCAGCATATCTGTGCTTGGCTGGCTTTTGATTTTCAATACATTGATTGCAGGGCTGATCACTTCCTTTATCAATGCAAAGTTACTGGAACCAATTACCAGACTTAGTAAAGCAATGAAGGAAGTTTCTCAGGGAGATTTTGAACAGCATTTGGAAACGAACAGCCGTATAGCAGAAGTTGGAGAATCTTATCAAAGTTTTAACGTTATGACAAAAGAACTTCGTGCAACAGAGGTGCTGCAGATGGATTTTGTATCTAATGTTTCTCATGAGTTTAAGACCCCGATTAATGCCATTGAAGGATATACAATGCTGCTTCAGGGAGAAGAACTGTCTCCGGATCAAGAGGAATATGTAGAAAAAATCTTATTTAACACCCAAAGACTTTCCGGATTGGTTGGTAATATTTTGCTGTTATCCAAGTTAGAGAATCAGAATATACCAATGAAAAAAACAGAATATCGTCTGGATGAACAGATCCGCCAGGCATTTCTTTCATTGGAAACAAAATGGACAGAAAAAGAAATTGGTTTCCAGGTAGAATTGGAGGAAGTTAAATATACTGGGAATGAAGGACTTTTTATGCATATCTGGATAAATCTTTTGGATAATGCGATTAAGTTCAGCCCTTCAAAGGGGACAATTATGATGTTTCTGAAACAAGAACAGGATTCTGTTAAGTTCATTCTGGAAGATGAAGGACCAGGAATAGAGGATGATGTAAAATCCAGAATATTTGACAAGTTCTATCAGGTAGATGGATCTCATAAAGCAGAAGGAAATGGCCTAGGTCTTGCACTTGTAAAACGGATTGTAGATAGTGCCGGAGGAACAATCAAAGCAGAAAACCGTGAATATGGTGGATGCAGATTTGTTGTAGAGCTTCCAATACAGAAAGATGAGGCCATATAAGTTTAAGAAAAACAGATAGAGGAGGAATTACATGACATTTTATCAGGAA
>NZ_JAQDGZ010000037.1:0-1416 GCF_027663865.1 Coprococcus sp. AF99-45 | reverse complement strand
GAATATGGTGGATGCAGATTTGTTATAGAGCTGCCAAAGCAGAAAGATGAGATTATATAGTTTTAAGATAAATTAGAAGATGGGAGAATTTATATGACATTTTATCAGGAGTTGCAGTTAAATCAGGCAGGTTCTAAAAACCTGTTGAAAAAGAGTGAAACACTAAAAGAAAAATTATATCATATGTGGGTATATCTGGTGAAGATAGCTGTTACATTGGCATTTTGTTTTTTATTTGTTACTATTTTCAGTATCTTATTTGGAAATGAGAATAGTATTGTGGGTGTAGTAGTTTTATTATGCCTTATGGTATTTCGAAATGCGGATCTGGGGATCCACACCGGACAATCTACGATGCTTTTGGCTTTGTTCTTTGTAATTATGACTGTATGTCCGCATTTAGCAAATCAGTTTTCACCGGTATTGGGAATGCTGTTAAATATTGCGGCACTGGCTGTGTTGATTCTGTTCGGATGCCATAATCCATTCATGTTTAATCAATCTACATTGGTTCTTGGGTATCTGCTGCTATATGGTTATGATATTACGGGAAAAAGCTATCAGATGCGATTAGTCGGAATGGCTTTAGGTGCAGCACTTACCTGCTTCGTATTTTATCGAAATCATAAAAACAGAACTTATAAAAGAAATCTGAAAGATCTGATACAAGAATTTGATATCACTTCTTCCAGAACAAAATGGCAGATATGTCAGATTTTATGCGTACCGATTGTTCTTTGCATTGCAGAACTTTGTAATATGCCACGTGCAATGTGGGCTGGTATTGCGGCCATGTCCGCGATTTTGCCATTTATGGAAGATATGCACTACAGAGTCCGTAAAAGGATTGTCGGAAATATTGCAGGTGTTATATGTTTTACAGTATTATATTTTCTGCTTCCTTCGTCAATCTATGCATATATAGGAATTCTTGGTGGAATCGGTGTAGGACTTTCAGCACAATATGGCTGGCAGGCAGTATTTAACACATTTGGTGCTTTAGCCATTGCTGCAGAGACTTATGGACTACAAGGAGCGGTTAGTCTTAGAGTGATTCAAAATGTTTTTGGTGTTGTGTTTGCTTTAGCATTTTGTGTTATATTTTATTGGTTTATGTCTAAAAAAAAGGAAAGTGAGGTGACCGTACATGCAGAGCGAAGTGAATCAGGAAGAAAATTTGAATAGAATTATTACGGTTCCTAATCTTCTTTCTTTTTTTCGGCTTTGTCTGATTCCGGTAATTATATGGAGTTATTGTGTAAAGAAAAATCCTCTGTTAGCTGGTGAAATCTTATTGCTGTCTGGTTTTACGGATCTTGCTGATGGATATATCGCAAGAAGATTCCATAGGATTAGTAATTTAGGAAAAATACTTGATCCGGTGGCTGATAAGCTGACACAGGCAGCGATGTTAAT
>NZ_JAQDGZ010000036.1:0-10474 GCF_027663865.1 Coprococcus sp. AF99-45 | reverse complement strand
GCTTTTTTCACAGCCCCTTTTTTTTATTCTGTCCTGTGAATGAATCGAACGTACATCCGCAGGGACAGGATTTAGAAAAATACATTTCCCCCAACGTTGATCCCGGACATTCCGGTACTTGCGCTTCGGAACTGGTAACATCCGCTTACGGATGCAAGCCGTGCTCCGCCGAGCGCTTCCTGAGCGACCTGATAGCATAAGGATACAGGCCCTCTTTGCAAGACGCGGCTTAAGCTTCCGTCCCAGGTTGGAGCAAACTGACCGCTCTGGTAGACGACACCGCTGATTGTATTCGGATACAGCGGACTCGCTACACGGTTCATGATGACTGTAGCAACGGCAAGAATACCGTCATAATCGTAACCGCCAGCTTCACACTGCAGAATTGCAGCAAAGAGAACCAGATCTGTGGTCTCGGCAGGAGTATCCGGAACTGTAATCGTCGTATTGCCGCCGGAACTACCGGAATCCGTGTTCCCGGAGCTGCTTGAAGTATTATTGGCAGCAGTCTGTGCAGCTTCTGCCTGTCGTTGTTGTTCAGCAGCTTCTTCTTCCTGTTTTTTCTTAAGTGCGGCAGCAGCGGCTGCCTGTGCTTCTTTTGCTTTTGCCAGTGCTTCGGATGAAGCCTGAAGTTCACCGGAAGTAGAGGAAATCTTGTCATTCAGTTCCTGTTCCTGTTGGTCGAGATTTGTTTTCATCTCTGCCAGAGAAGCCTGCTCTGCTTTCAGATCAGAGTCCTTTTTAGCGACAAGCTCGTGAACCTTCTGTAATTCATCCAGCATATTTCTGTCGTATTCTGTAATGTTCTTGACAAATTCTGCTTTGTTTAAGAAATCTCCCATGCTTTCAGAAGAAAAGATGATCTGCAAGAGTGACGTATTTCCTGTTTCGTACATATATTTGATTCTTTTCTTCATAGCATCATACTGTAACTGCTCGTCCAGTTTTGCGGCGGCAAGGTCCAGTTCTGCTTTCTGTACGGAAGCATCCGTATCCTCAATTTTTGATGCAAGATCTGTGATCTCAGCGCTGAGACTAGTAAGGTCCTGATTCAGAGAGTCGAGCTGGTTCTGAAGACCGTTTGTCTGCTTTTCGAGAGAGTCTACAGTGTCATCGGCGTAAGCTTTTGTAAACGGGGAACAGACCAGGGCAGCGGTAAGGAGTGCGATGGTTGTTCTTGAAAATGCTTTTAACCTTTTCTTCATAATTCTTCCTTTCTTCAAAATTGAGCCTTTATCAGTATACTACAAAATGCCTGAATCCGCAAATTTTGTTATACATACACGGGGAATCGTGTTATACTAAGATTTGAAATGTATTTTTAGCTTTACCATAAATGAGGGAATTATTCATGAAAAAGATAAAAATGATAGGGCTTGATCTGGATGGTACTTTACTGAATGATAAGAAAGAACTGACCAGTCATACAAGAGAAATACTTACACGTGCGATCGACCAGGGGGTAACAGTACTGGTTGCAACAGGGCGTCCGGTGACAGGGATCCCGGAAGTGCTCCGGAATTTTCCGGGGATGCGGTACGCACTGACATCGAACGGCGGAAGGATCCTGGATTTACAGGAAGACAAAGTACTTTATGCCAATATGCTCTCTTATGAGATGGGAGCAGCGATTCTGAAGATTTTTGGAGATTATGATACGTTCAAGGAGATCTATTTTGATGGAGGAGGTTTCGTACAGGCAGATGAACTTTTGAAAGTCGGAGAGTATCTGCGGAATCCTGCGATGGCAGATTATATCCGAACCACCCGCAAAGGCATTACGAGTCTCTGGGAGAAGATGGAAGAGATGAATGGGCATGAGATGGATAAGATCCATGCACTTTTTAAGAGCCAGGACGAACGTCTGGAAGCAAAGCAGCGGATCATGGAGCTTGGGGATTTAAGCATCAGTGATTCGATGGGAACGAACCTGGAGATCAATGCACCGGGAGTCAACAAAGGAATGGGACTGATTCAGCTTGGCAGGCTTCTTGGAATTGAACGAGAAGAGATCATGGCATGCGGGGATGGCAACAATGACCTGATGATGTTAAAAGAAGTCGGATTTGGTGTTGCGATGGCAAACGGAGCAGATGAAGTAAAAGAGGTGGCAGATTATATCACATTGTCCAATGAGGAGGATGGCGTGGCGGCTGCCATTGAAAAATTTGTATTGAATCCCGAGAGGGGATAGAAAGAGGTCAAAATGTTAGATGTTTTAATTGCTGTCATTCTGGGTATCGTGGAAGGTATCACAGAATGGCTTCCAATCAGTAGTACAGGGCATATGATTCTGGTAGAGCAGTTCTTACATATGAGTACAAGTCATGAATTCAACAGTATGTTCCGTGTTGTGATCCAGCTCGGTGCAATTATGGCGGTCGTTGTTCTGTATTTCAATAAGCTGAATCCGTTTTCAAAGAGAAAATCAGCGAAGCAGAAGAGAAATACAATCAACCTGTGGTGCAAAATCGTTGTGGCTTGTCTGCCGGCAGCTGTGATCGGGCTGTTATTTGATGATATCCTTGACAAGTATCTTTACAATTATGTAGTTGTTGCACTGATGCTGATCATTTATGGTATCTTCTTCATTCTGATCGAGAAAAAGAATGAACACACCAGACCGCAGGTTACAAAGCTGACAGAGCTTACCTATCAGATGGCACTGATCATCGGAGGCTTCCAGGTCCTGGCACTGATCCCGGGTACTTCACGTTCAGGAGCAACCATCCTTGGAGCACTGCTCATCGGAACTTCCCGCTATGTGGCAACAGAATTTACCTTCTACCTTGCGATCCCGGTTATGTTCGGAGCAAGTATCTTAAAGGTTATCAAATTCGGATTCCATTATACCGCGATCGAAGTGGTCATTTTGCTTGTGGGATGCCTGGTAGCGTTCTTCGTATCCGTATTTGCAATCAAGTTTTTGATGGGATATATCAAGAAGCATGACTTTAAGGCATTCGGTTATTACCGTATTGTACTTGGAGTTCTGGTACTTCTTTATTTCCTGATTTTCGGCTAAAAGAGAATAATCACGAAAAAAGGTGGGAATTTATGCAGAAAAATGTATAAAAACCCACTTTGTTTTTTCTTTATAACATGATAGAATAGGGGAAATGGATAAAATTTGGAGGTTGGTATTATGAAAATGAAAAAAGTAATCAGTGTTGTACTTGCATGTGCATGTGTGTTTAGTTTCGCAGCATGTGGATCAAAGAGTGATTCATCAAAGAGTGACTCTGCAAAATCAGACAAGAAAGAAAAGCTTGTTATGGCTACAAACGCAGAATTCCCACCATTTGAATACTATGACGGAGATGAAGTTGTCGGAATCGATGCAGAATTCGCAGCAGCAATCGCTGACAAGCTTGGAATGGATCTGAAGATCGAAGATATGGCATTTGACTCTATTATCCCGGCTGTTCAGAGCGGAAAAGCAGATATCGGAGCAGCAGGTATGACTGTAACAGAAGACCGTGCTACACAGGTTGATTTTTCTGACAGCTATTATACAGGAGTTCAGGTTATCATTGTAACAGATGACAGTGATATTACAGAACCGGATGATCTGAAAGGAAAGAAGATTGGTGTTCAGCAGGGAACAACAGGGGATATTTATTCTACAGATGATTTCGGTGATGATAATGTAGAGCGTTTCAACAAAGGTATGGAAGCTGTACAGGCTCTGCAGCAGGGCAAGATCGATGCAGTGATCATTGATAACCAGCCGGCTAAGACATTCGTAGAAGAAAATGAAGGTCTGAAGATCCTGGAGACTTCTTATGTAGAAGAAGACTATGCACTGGCAATCAAAAAAGGTAATGATGATCTGGTTAAGAAAGTCAATGATGCGATCAAAGAGTTAAAAGAAGATGGAACATTTGATAAAATCGTTGCAAAATATATTACAGACTAATCGGGTACAGACTGGTGGTGTCTTATGAGTGATTTTAAAGCAAGATTTATAATGAATTTTATAAAAGATGACAGATGGCACTACATTGCAGACGGACTTAAGGTTACATTAATTGTAACCTTTTGTGCTGTCCTGATCGGTGTAGTTCTTGGATTCCTTCTGGCAATTGTCCGTTCCACATACGATAAGACCGGCAAGCTGAAGCTCCTGAATCTGATCTGCCAGATTTACATCACGGTCATCCGTGGTACACCGGTTGTTGTACAGCTGCTTATCATTTACTTTGTAATTTTTGCAAGTGTGGATGTCAGTAAGACGATCGTAGCGATTCTGGCATTTGGTATGAATTCCAGTGCTTATGTTGCTGAGATTTTCCGTTCCGGTATTATGGCAGTTGATAACGGACAGTTTGAGGCAGGACGAAGCCTTGGATTTAATTATCGTCAGACAATGATCTATATTATCATGCCGCAGGCGTTTAAAAATGTCCTTCCGGCACTTGGAAACGAATTTATCGTTCTCTTAAAAGAGACTTCTGTTGCCGGATATATTGCCCTTCAGGATTTGACAAAGGGCGGAGATATCATCCGAAGCAGAACCTACGATGCGCTTATGCCGCTGATGGCAGTTGCGATCATTTACCTGGTTATGGTTATGATCTTCAGTAAACTGGTAAGTATGCTGGAAAGGAGGTTAAGGAACAGTGACCACTAATGGAGATGTATTGATCCGTGTAGAAAATCTGCAGAAAGCATTTGGCGATTTTCATGCACTGAATGGAATTACAGAAGAGATCCACAAAGGAGAAGTTGTGGTAATCATCGGACCGTCAGGATCCGGAAAATCTACATTCCTCCGTTCCCTGAACCTTCTGGAGGTGCCGACCGGAGGTCATATTTATTTTGAAGGTGTGGATATTACAGATGCAAAGGTAGATATCGACAAACATCGTCAGAAGATGGGAATGGTGTTCCAGCACTTTAATCTTTTCCCACATAAGACGATTCTTGAAAATATCACACTGGCTCCGATCAAGCTCCTGAAAAAGGATAAAGCGGAGGCAGAAAAAGAAGCAAGAGTACTTCTTAAGAGGGTTGGACTGGAAGAGAAGGCAGATTCTTATCCGTCACAGCTTTCCGGTGGACAGAAGCAGCGGATCGCGATCGTGCGTTCCCTTGCCATGAACCCGGATGTAATGCTCTTTGATGAGCCGACATCCGCACTGGATCCGGAGATGGTTGGAGAGGTTCTGGAGCTGATGAAACAGCTTGCCCAGGAAGGCATGACCATGGTTGTTGTTACACATGAAATGGGATTTGCAAGAGAGGTTGCTGACCGTGTCATGTTTGTGGATGAAGGAAGAGTAAAAGAGCAGGGAACTCCGGAAGAGTTCTTTGCAAATCCTAAGGATGAGCGTTTAAAGGAATTCCTGTCAAAGGTTCTGTAAAAATAAAGAAATATAAAAGAAAAAAGTTCTGTTTTCTTAAGAGACAGAACTTTTTTCTTTAAGAATTGCGAAAGACTATTGCTATTTTTTTATTTATGTATAGTATAGATTGTATGAAGAAAATAAAAACTATAATTCCACTTATTATTACATTTTGTATGAATGCTGTGGTATATTGGGGAGTGCCGCTATTACGGACGGGAATCAAGACTCATAATCTTTCTGGTCCGACGGATGAAGTGATTCCTTTTATGCCACAGTTTATTATTATTTATTTTGGGTGTTATCTTTTCTGGGTAGTGAACTATTTCATGGCATCGATGCGGGAGGAGAAGGTGAAATACCAGTTTTTTACTGCGGATTTTTATGCGCGGCTGGTATGTATGCTGTGCTTTATTTTTTATCCGACCACGAATACGAGGCCGGTTCTGACAGGGACGGATATCTGGACGCAGGCAGTACGGTTTTTGTATACAGTTGATAAGCCAATCAACCTGTTTCCGTCCATTCACTGCATGGCAAGCTGGTTCAGCTGTATTGCGGTCAGGAAGAACCGGAAGATTTCCAACTGGTATAAAGCTTTTTCTGTCCTGATGACGGTACTGGTCGTGATATCGACACTGGCGCTTAGGCAGCATGTATGGCAGGATGCAGCAGCAGGAATTCTTCTTGCAGAAGTAACCTGGCAGATCAGCAGACGGACAAATGGATGGCAGATTTATCGGCGTCTGACAGAAAAAATAGCAAATAAACTTGGAAACCGGATAGGAATGAGGAGAGATGGAAAATAAAAAGAAGACGATCTTCAATGTCATATTTTTGCTGGTGGTATTTACCGGTACAATGTATGGCGTATTTCATGGGGAAGATATTGGTGAGATTGTGAAGATCCTGGAACAGGTCAATGTATTATGGCTGATTCCGGGAGTGATCTGTGTTGTGGTTTTTATCTGGGGAGAATCGATCATTATCTATTATATGATGCGGACACTGAAAATCCGGCTGAAAAAATGGACATGTTTTCTGTTTTCATCGGTTGGATTCTTCTTCAGCTGTATCACACCTTCGGCATCTGGAGGACAGCCGGCACAGATTTATTATATGAAAAAAGAAAAGATACCAATACCGGTTTCGACGCTGGTGCTGATGATCGTTACGATCACTTATAAACTGGTACTGGTGGTTGTCGGATTGTGGCTGGTACTGTTCGGACAAGGATTTATCCATAAATATCTCTGGAGTATCCGGCATATCTTTTATCTGGGGACAGCTCTGAATGTTTTCTGCGTGACAGCGATGCTGGTGCTGGTGTTCCATCCGCGGCTTGCAAGAGAAATTCTGGTAAAAGGAATGGCACTGCTTGAAAAGCTGCACTTTCTACACCATAAGGAGGCGCGTATTGAAAAGCTGAATGCATCCATGGATCAGTACCGGGATACAGCAGTTTTTCTGAAGGAACACAAGCAGGTGATCGTGAATGTATTTGCGATCACCATGTTCCAGCGGTTTGCGCTGTTTACAGCTACATGGTTTGTATATAAGGCATTTGGACTTGGAGGTGCAAAAGCAGTCGCAGTCATTACACTGCAGGCGGTCATTGCGGTATCGGTAGATATGCTTCCTCTGCCGGGAGGTATGGGAATCAGTGAAAAATTATTTGCCATGATTTTTATTCCGGTATTCGGAAAACGGCTTCTTTTGCCGGGAATGATCCTGAGCCGTGGGATTGGATATTATACAGAGCTGGGGCTGAGCGCCTTGCTTACGATCGTAGCAAATTTTACAATTGGAAGAAAGAGGGAGATAGAATGTTAGGGGTTTATGATTATACGGTAGTACTTACATATGTCAGTTTGATGGTATCAATTGGAGGAATGATGTTTGCAGTAAACGGGCATCTGCATCTGGGCGTGATGTGTCTTGCAATCTCCGGTCTTTGTGATATGTTTGATGGAAAGATTGCAAGAACAAAAAAGAACCGGACAGAAGTGGAAAAGCGTTTCGGAATCCAGATTGATTCGTTAAGCGATATTGTTTGCTTCGGAGTTGCGCCGGCTGTTCTTTGTTACTGTTTCGGAATGCGCGGTGTGATCGGTGTGGCAATCCTGATGTTTTATGTACTTGCAGGTCTGATCCGTCTTGCGTGGTTCAATGTGATGGAAGAACAGCGTCAGGAAGAAACAGCAGAGAAAAGAGAATGTTATCAGGGGCTCCCGATCACATCCATGGCAATCGCACTTCCGCTTGTGGTTGTATTAAAACCATTTTTAGGTTGTGAATTTATGCTTGCAATGCATGTTGTGATGCTGGTAGTCGGCATTTTATTTATTACAAATTTTAAGTTCAGGAAGCCAAAGAATCTAACAATGGGAGCAATTGTAGTAATCGTAGCAATGGCAGTAATTGGCATCCTGGTCAGACATTATATGCGTTATATGAGTATGATTTAGCAGGCAGACGGTCAGCGGCAGAGGAGGAATGAAATGTATTACATGGACAGAGAAGGTCATCGGATAAAAAAGACAACCAGTCAGGATAAGTTTTTAAAATTTGTGTATACCCATACAGCAACCAGAGTACTGATGCGCCCGCTTCTTTTACCGGCAGTATCCAGACTGGGAGGGAAGCTGTTGAATACAAAAGTGTCCGCTGTTTTTGCCGGATTATTTGCCAGAACACACGGGATCGATCTGAACAAATATGAAAAACAGAAATTTGATTCCTATAATGATTTCTTTACCAGAAAAATAAAAGCTGAGGAACGCCCGGTTAACAGGGAAGATACCGTACTGATCAGTCCATGTGACGGGAAAGTGAGTGTCTATCCAATTCACGAAAACGGACAATTCTTCATTAAACATACTCCATATACAACACACAGCCTCATTCGCGATGCAAAGCTTGCCAGACATTATATGGGAGGCTGGGCGGTAGTAATCCGTCTTACAGTAGACGATTACCATAGATACTGTTACGTGGCAGATGGAGAAAAGACCTATCAGAGAAGGATTCCGGGAATTTTTCACACTGTAAATCCGATTGCAAATGATATCTGCCCGATCTACAAAATGAACAGCAGAGAATACTGTCTTGTAAAAAATAAAAAACTCGGAACCGTCCTGATGATGGAAGTCGGTGCACTGATGGTCGGAAAGATCCGAAATTATAAAAAAGAACGCTGCCAAGTAAAACGCGGCGAAGAAAAAGGAAGATTTGAATTCGGAGGTTCAACGGTTGTGCTGCTCCTGGAGCCAGATAAAGTCTTGCCAGACAGTGATCTGATCCGGAACACGTTGCAGGGAGCAGAAACCATTGTGAAGATGGGAGAACGCATAGGGGGAGTTGTCTGTCTTGAAAAAAACAGCTCCATATAAAGAATTGGACTGGTAACATTTGGAAGAATATTAGAAGCTCTTAGATTACAGAAATTTATGTTATTCTGAAAAATCCATCTGTTTGAGCGAAGCGAGTTATGGATTTTTCAGAATGCTTTTAATAAATTTCTGTGGTCTTAGAGCTTCTTATATTCTGAAACAGTTATCAGTCCAATTCTTTATATGGAGCGTCCCTATTTTCACTCTACAACAACCCCTGCATCACCGGCAAAGGTGATTCCACAACGTAATCTGCCACCTTCTTGGCGAGAGGGTGGCCGGTTGCCATGACATACGCTGTTCCCGCAGCTTTCAGCATCTCGATATCATTCTGCTGGTCTCCGAAGCAGATGCATTCCTCTTTTTTGATCCCGAATTTTTCCATTAGAACTTTCAGTGCCGTTCCTTTATTTGCATTTGGCGCAATAAAATCAATCCAGTGATCCGCAGAAGTTACAACGCGGATTTCATCCCCAATCCTTTTGTGGAAGAAGGGTTCCAGATTCTTTGTGCCACCAAAATCACAGATGGCTGCTTTGATGATCGGTTCTTTAATCGCATACAGATCCGGCACGTAGGTAACGATGTTATGCATATCATTTTCCATATAATCAATGAAACGTTCATCGGTTGAGTCGCTGTAATAAGTATCTTTTACAGAAAGGATACAGTGTCCGGTGTGATAGATCTTCCGGTATTCCATCAGGGCATCCAGAATATGCCGGATGGTTTTGGATGGAGTCAGACCGGTGGCGAGTATCTCTTCTTTATAGACGCACATGGAACCATTTTCAGCGATATATGGAATGTCGAAGCCGAGAGGAGCGAAAAGCCTGCGGATATTGGCATACTGGCGTCCGCTTGCGGCAGTGAAGATGATTCCTTTTTCATGAAGTGCTTTAATCGTATCATATATTTCTTTCGGCACAGTCTGCTGATAGTTGTGAAGCAGAGTGCCGTCCAGATCACTTGCAACTAATTTGATCATAAATTTCCTCCTGAGTCAAAATAACGATACGCCGGAAACTATGGCGCAAAACTACATTGACAGTATAGCAAAAATGAGAAGGGCAGGCAATGCAGAGCTGAAAAGAGAAAAAACAAATGCTAAAATTTGAGAAAGCGGATAAGCAGAAGGTGACGAAATGCAGCAAAGCGGAAAAGGTGTAAAACGGACACTGGGACAGAAGACAGAGGATCGACTGATGAAATATATTCTGGATAAACCGGTAAAAATAGGAGAGAGGATACCTACTGAAGGTGAACTGACAGAATTATTTGAAGTTGGACGAAGTACGGTAAGAGAGGCGGTTAAAGGGCTGGTCACAAGTGGCGTGCTGGAAGTGCGCAGAGGAGACGGAACTTATGTCATCAGTACCATTTATATGGAAAATGATGTTCTCGGGTTTGGAAACGTGGAGGACCGTTATCGGTTGGCACTGGATCTGTTTGATGTACGTCTGATGATCGAACCGGAGATTGTAATCTGGGCGTGCAGAAAAGCAACGGATATGATGAGATGGATAGGATTGATGAATAACATTCGAGCCTGTGCCGATGAGATTGTATTGAATGATATTGTGTATTCCTAACGGATACCAACCGAAGAAGAACTGCTGTCAAACCGATGGCAGTTTTTCTTTTTCGGCAAGTATTCAAGAAGTCATTAAGTCGTGAGTATAATCGAAGTGGTAGAAAAGTTATCTCTTATATCGGTTGTAACTTTTTTATGAA
>NZ_JAQDGZ010000035.1:0-10642 GCF_027663865.1 Coprococcus sp. AF99-45 | reverse complement strand
CTCGTTTTTTCACACGCCCTTTTCCTCACAACACCTTATTCTGCCTGTATTTTTTCTGTTTCTTCCTGAATCTTCTTGATTCCCTCTTCTATAGCAATTTTACCAAGAACCATATCACAAATTGTTTTTCCTAATATTCGGTCATAGAACATCATGTTCGCATTTTCATCTACAATATTTGATAACTGTCTTCTATTTTTACTAATACGATAACTTTCCAAAACCCTTTTCTTCCACGGGTACAGTAGCTCAAGATCCTTATTTTCATAAAAATTTTTTCTATTAGAAATTCCTGCCAATACTGAATACAGTTTGTCATAAGCTGGACCACATACCCACTTTACAAACTCCTGTGCCTGTTCCTGATTCGAACTTCCTTCATAAATGCCAAGTCCCCAGCCTCCTGTTACCGGACATTTTCCTGCAACTGTCGCACATTCAATGTTTCCTGCTACTTTTGAATGTTCATAGTTATTCAGATCATACGCGTATGAATCATATAACTGTATCATAGCTGTCTTTCCATTTTTAAATTCTTCTGCCAGATCTTCCCATGACGTTATCCTTGCTTCCGGTCTTGTATACTGATACAATTCTTTATATTTTTCCACGGCAACCCTGAATTCTGCTGTGTCAGCATAACAATATCCATTTCTGATAATATCAGCATTATAGGTCCACAGACGATTCAAGAATTCAATACTATTATACAGATTTCCCTGGTTTATCATCGCAGATCCATACTGAACAGGTGACTTAGGATTGAATTCTCTGGTAAAAAACCTTGCAACATTCAGATACTCATCCTGAGTTTTCGGAACTTCCAATTTATATCCATACATTCGCTGAAATTGTATCTGAATGGCTTCATCTACAAATAAATCTCTCTGGTAAAACAACAACTGTGTACCTGTCAAAAATGGAAGTCCGTATAATTTTCCTTTTCTTCTACCACATATATCTACAATGCCCTCAATATAATCTTCAAAATATTCTTCATTTTCTTCCAGTTCACTGATATCTTTCAACAAATTTCTCTGAATCAAACTGTCCTTCCACAGAATATCGTACATAAAGATATCTATCTTAAGTCCTTTAATCCGTTCAGGATTTACAATGATATTCCACAAATCATGATATTCAAGACAATGATAAATAATATGTACATCCGTTTCCAGTTCATATATGTCTGAAATTTCTTTCAAAACTTTCGCCGTATCTGCATTCAAAATTGCAACTGTCAGACTTTTTTTATATTCCGGAAGTTTTCTTTTGCCGCTTTTATTGAGTGAATATGCAATTTCCTTAAACTCAGCTTCAATCTTCCCAATTGTCATCTGTCTTTTCCCACTTTTCAGACTTTCGAGAATTTTTTTTGCTGCTTCTTCCCCCTGCTTTAAAAAAGACAGGTCAATAATTCCTTCATACCGGTTTTCATCTTCCAGCCATTTTCCATTCTTAGCACAGACATAGTGTATTGCCTCTTCATATCCCAACATACGAGCTGCCTGAAATACTCCGCTTTCCATACACTTATTCCCTATAAAAATCACGTCAACCACTTCATTCTCATACAACAATTCACAAGTTGCCTTAAATCCAGCTTCTGCCGAATAATTCCCCACCAGCCTGTAATGCACCTGTAATTTACTATGCGCCGATACAATTTCAGCAATACTTTCCGAATCCAAAACCTCTGTTCCTAAAATCATTGCTATTTTCTTATATCCATTCTTCTCACACCATCTAAAAAATCGGTCCACAGCTCTTTTATAATCAATATAAATGACACTAATATTCTCCGATTTCATGATACATTTATCTAGAAGAACTACCGGAATGTTACTCCCATCAACCAGTTTTTCCCACTTTTTATTCGAATTTCCGGTCATAATAATCATTCCATCCACTCCGGTTTTCATAAGCTGAGAAATCTGCTTTTTCTCAAGAACTGCATTTTTTCCCGCCATTTTAATAACCAGACTATATCCCTCATTTTCTAATCTTCTTTCCAATGCTTCCAGGATCAACCCGGTCTCAGCATTTTCCAGATTTTCTACTACAACTCCAATCAAATATGTACACTTCATTTTCAAACTTTTAGCTTTTCCATTCAGTCTGAAATCTAATTTTTCAATTGCATTTTCCACTCTTCGGATAAGTTCCTCATTATTCGTTTTTCCATTAATCACATTGGAAACCGTTCCAATGGACACATTTGCTTCTTTTGCAACATCTTTTATTGTAGCCATATGTCCCTCCTCTCTAGTCATCGCTAATACGTAATACTGTTATTTTAAATCCCATTCCTCTAAAAGTAAAGCTATTTGCATTTTTTGTTTTTGTATATTATGCACAATTTATCACTTTCATTTTTGTAACATTTGTCTTTTCTGCGAATTTACAGGAGATCATGCACATGGTATTATAATATCAAGTTAAGGATAGCACTTAACGAAACCAAATAAGACGTTTTCAGTATGTTGATACTTTTTATTTTCATTTCTCCTTTCATGAAATTACAGAAAAAGAGCTTACGACATTTCCCCCGATCATATGTCGCAAGCTCTTTTTCCATTATCTGAATCTTCCCGGCATTCAAAAATAGTATCTCTCCTCTATTTATTTCCCCCCCTGTTCCTGGTATAAGCTTTCCGAAATTACAGTTTTCCTTGTAACTTTCTGTAACCTTTTGTTAATTATTAGACATTATATATTTTTACCGTTAAAATTTCCTTTTTTTACATTCTTTTGTCAATCTTGTTTTGCACCTCGTTATTTTGCACAATTTTATTTTAACTTTCCAGTTCTTTTAGTTTTTTTGCGAATATACAAAACTTCCGGCAAATGCTATTATAAAAACAAGTTAAGGATAACACTTAACTAAGCAAAATAAGACGTTTTCAGTATTTTGATACTTTTTATTTCCATTTCTCCTTTAATGAAATTATTGGAAAAAGAGCTTACGACATTCCCCCCGATCATATGTCGTAAGCTCTTTTTCTTTTTCAGGATTTTCATACCGGTCTCCTCATGTTCGAAAATTTTTTATATTGACATTTACAATAAGCATTCCTAATTCCTTCTCAAAAACACATTTGTTCTTACACAGAAATCATTCGCACTCATTTTTTTGCATTTATGCAAATTTTATTATCAATTTCTAAATTCCAGATAACCTTTTGTATAAATTGATTTTTCCCCTGTTATTTTGCACAATTTTATTTTTCAAAGCTTTTTTCTTTTGTTTTTTTTGCGAATATACAAATTCCAAGCCTCTTGGTATTATAATATCAGCTTGAAGATAACAACTAGATAAGAATTCCTCGGTGGGGCGGCATCTTAGTCAGTCACAATTGCCCCACTCGATTAGGAATCAAAACCAAATAAGACGTTTTCAGTATTTTGATACTTCTTATTTTCATTTCTCCTTTAATGAAATTCCAGAAAAAAGAGTTTACGACATTTCCCCCGATCATATGTCGTAAGCTCTTTTTTCATTCTACCCAACTCTTTTTCCATATATATTTTGCAGGATAAAAATCCCACTTTATTCCATCCGCCAACTAAATTATTCAAAACTTCTTTCTTATAAACTTTTACCACGTTTCCAGGCGTCAGCATTCCTTTTTCCGCCTCTCTTCTGTAGATCGCTACATGGTTCTGTCAAAAGAAAATGGAAATGTCAACACGGCATTTCCATTTTCTTTCAAAGCTATTTTTCTGTCTTTATACATTTTCTTGCAAGAATACAGATCACGATGGTAATGACCATATCCGGGAGTGTATTTCCAAGCGGAATATCCACATTCATCAGAATACGGTAAAGTATAAAACCGATCACCCAGATTACACCATTCATAACATCCAGAGATACTTCCAGGCTGTCCTTTCTCTTCAGAATGAAGAAATCCGCAATCTGGATTGCGATCATCGGCGCGAATACAGAACCGATCAGGTACAGGAAATCGGTAATGTTGTCCATCGGATAAATGATTGCTCCGATCATTCCGATCACAGTTACAACAATTGCTGCATATTTCCCATTGATTTTTGAAAATACTGACTCTGACGAAATTCCTGCTGAGTAAGCATCCAGGAAGGTTGTCGTAACGGTAGAAAATACAATGATCAGAAGTCCTGCTATTCCAAGTCCAGCTTTTACCATGATACTTGCAATATCAGACTCTCCTGTGTAAATTGCAGCGTTCATACCGATCACGTACATCCAACAACTGACAACTCCATAAACAACGGTGCTGACTGCGGTTGCTTTTACCGGTTCTTTTGCTTCTCTTGTATAGTCACTAATCAGTGGCAACCAGGAAAGTGGCATGGCAACAGAAAGCTCTACTGCTGCACCAAACGTCATGGCATCTCCGCCTGAGCCTGCTACCGATCCGTCACCAAAGATCACTCTGCTGAGTACCAGTGTCAGGATAAATAAAGCAGCCATTGCAACCGTATTGATCTTGCCAAGATTTGTGATTCCGATCACAATCCATAAGATGATCAGTGCACCGATCACCAGACACCATACCCATCTGCCGGTATGAAGAACACCATTTGCTGCAAGTGCCCCATCATAAATCATAATCGCTGTCCAGCCAACCAGCTGCAGCACATTCAGGAAGGAGAAGAAGATTCCTCCCTTCTCGCCAAAACTCATTTTTACTGTTTCCATTGCACTTCGTCTGGTCTTTCCACCAATTACTCCGGCAAGGAAAAGCATCATGCATCCTATGATATGACCAATAATAATCGCCAGAACTCCTTTTCCGAATCCAAGCGGCGCAAAGTAAGTACCGGTCAGGATCTCTGCAAGTGACACGCCTGCCCCAAACCAGATCAGTCCATTTTCAAAGATAGAGGTTCTCTTTTCATTCATACTTCTATTCCTCCACTTTGCTTTCTGTATATTCATTTTTAATTGCAAATCCGTGATTCATCGGACCACTGCCCTTACCAAGATCCAGCATTGCTGCAAGTGCTCCGGAAATATATTTCTTCGCACGTTCTACTGACTCATCCAAATCATATTCTTTTGCAAGATTTGATGCGATCGCACTGGATAAAGTACATCCTGTTCCGTGCGTGTTCGGATTGTCGATCCGCTCTCCGTAGAACCACTTATATCCACCATCTCTCCACAGCAGATCATTGGCATCGTTCAGTTGATGCCCACCCTTACAAAGAACTGCACAGTGATATTTGGTACCGATCTCTTCTGCTGCTCTTATCATATCCGCCTGCGACTGGATTTTCATACCTGCAAGCACTTCTGCTTCCGGGATATTCGGAGTCAGAACGGTTGCCATCGGAAGCAGGCAGCTCTTCAGCGCATCAATCGCTTCCTCGCTGATCAGTCTTGCTCCACTTGTTGCTACCATAACCGGATCAACTACAATATTTTTCGCATCATATTCTTTTAATTTGTCTGCGATCTTTGTGATCAGACCACTTGAAGATACCATTCCAATCTTCACTGCATCCGGGTAAATATCCGTGAAAATATTATCCAGCTGTTCTCCTAGGAATTCCGGCGTTACCTCCATAATTCCGGTAACTCCGGTTGTATTCTGTGCAGTAAGAGCCGTAATTGCGCTCATAGCATAGACTCCGTTACTGATCATTGTTTTGATATCTGCCTGGATACCTGCTCCTCCGCTTGAATCGCTTCCTGCAATTGTAAGTGCTGTTCTCATTTGACTCTCTTCCTCTCTTTTTCCATAATTGTCCTAAATATTTTGTATAAAAAGAATGTGCCTTGGCACATTCTCGCGCCGAGCACCGTCGCTCGCGACATTCTTCATCTTCGTGCGCGTGCGCATCTCCGGCACGCAGTGCCTTTTATCTCATAGGACGTTGCTTCGGAATTTCCTATGAAATAAAAGAAACACCTGTCATGCACAAGTGTCTCTGAAAAAATCAATATGACTTCCTGCGACGGCATGATCCGTATCAGGTAAAAAGGGGCGATGCTCTTTTGCTTCCTCTCAGTCTGTCTTTCACCGGCTCCCCCGTCTTTATTATTCTGTCTCTCCAAGTGTTGTCTGCTATGTAACTCCTGTTAGACTCTCTCTGGTTCTGGATAAGCCTCTCCAAAAGTTTCAACAGTCACTTTTTTCATCTTCTGTTCTTCCAGCGGTCTGTCACTGTAGTCTGTTGCCGTCTCAGCAATTTTATTTACAACATCCATACCTTCTGTAACTTTACCAAAAGCTGCATATGCGCCGTCAAGATGTGGTGAAGTCTTATGCATGATGAAAAACTGTGATCCTGCCGAATCCGGATGCATTGCACGCGCCATAGAAAGAACGCCCGGTTCATGCTTCAGATCATTTGCAAAACCGTTCTGCTTAAATTCTCCTTTGATACTGTATCCAGGGCCACCCATTCCGGTTCCATCCGGGCATCCACCCTGGATCATGAATCCACTGATGACACGGTGGAAGATCAGTCCATCATAAAATCCCTTATTTACAAGAGATACAAAGTTATTTACTGTATTCGGTGCGATTTCCGGATATAATTCCGCTTTGATCACATCGCCATTTGCCATTTCAAATGTTACTACTGGATTTGCCATTTTATACAATCTCCTTTTCATTGATTTCTCTACCTATTGTAACGGAACTTTTCCCGTCCGTAAATAGTTTTTAGAAAGTCTTTATACATTTTCCAGACGATATCCGATCACCAGAAACCAGTGCCAGATAAAATCCTCAAACTTCTCTTTATTCTTATGCCGGAGCATCAGATGCTTTCTCCTCCGGTTTCAGTGTCGATAAAAACACAGCAGCCAGAATGATAACACCACCAAGGCACTCTCTGAAACTTGGAACTTCTTTCAGAAACAGAAATGCGCTTAAAGTCCCATACACCGGTTCCAGTCCGGATAAAATTCCGGCAATCCTTACCTTCACAGTCCGAAGTCCACTGATAAATAAAGAATGTGCAACTGCTGTAAAAATAATTCCAAGCATCATCAATACGCCTGCATCTGCAAGTGTAATCACCGGCTTCAACACAAACATCATCGGGATCAACACGATCGTTGCAGTTCCCTGTTCATAAAGCGACACCAGTGTTGCCGGATATCTGCTGGAAAAACGGCGATTCATCAGTGACAATATTGCATAGGTAAATGCACTCAGAAGTCCCCACAGAACTCCCTGTGTAATCTGATTATCCATCTGAAATGCGGGTACGATAAAGAATACTCCGACCAGCATCATCAGTGTACAAAACACATCCGATTTCTTCAGTTTTTCATGGAACAGGTATGGCTCCAGAAAAATAACAAATATCGGAAAAGTTGATACCGTAAGCGTACCAACTGCAACCGTCGAACTCTGGATCGACTGCATATAACTACTCCAGTGTATTGCTAAAACTGCACCTGCTCCGACCATCCACAAATAATCACTTTTCTCCTCCAGGCGAATTTTCTGCTTTTTTAAACGCAGAAAAATCCAGAGGAAAATAGATGAAAAAAATACCCTTCCAAGCACGATGATCACTGCAGGCAGATCTACCAGCTTGGCAAACAGTCCGACAAAACCAAACAATGCCACAGCAACATGTACTGAAATTAAACCTTTTCTCTGACTCTCTTTCATATGAAAACCTTTCTCTATTCAGGCTGATCTACCCGGAAATGTTCCATTAAAATCGGCATATATTCCTTACTGTATTCTCCAAGCGAATAATTTCCCCTGTTCAAACACCAGTCTGATACCAGTGCCCGCTCACAGAGTGAATAATACTTGGTAATCTCCTGGATACTCTTCTCTCTGCTGATCTGATTTCGCACATGCCCCTCTTCTATGATCCTGCTGATCAGCTTGTAATAAGTACGGTTCTGATCCAGAAGATTCCTGTCTCCCTTGGCAATCAATTGTGTTGAATATAAGGATGATAACAATGCTACATCAATCTTTTGCTCCATAAATGAATGCGACCGGTAATTGAGATACATCAGTTTATCAAAACTGTTCATTTCCGGATCCAGTTCATCTTCAAGCTTTGCATAATTCTCATCCAGAATAGTTGACAATGTATCAAGCAGAGAATCTTTGCTGCTGAAATAATAATAGAACGATCCTTTTGATGTCTCAGAAAGACGAATGATATCATCTACTGTTGTATCATCATATCCTTTTTCATAGAACAATTCCCATGCGGCATCTACAATCCGCCGCTTTACATTCTGTTTTGCTGCCATCTATCTACCTCCTATGGTATCATGTTCCACGCGGAGCGTTTTTTATTATCAGGAAAGACCTTTCTTAATAGATAAAAAAAGACCGGCTGCGTCATACGCCCCGGTCCTTCTCAGGTTTACGTGGACATGTTTTTCCCCGTAAACAAGTATATCGTATCTACATTCCTTTTGCAACATCAACACATGCCTTCATTGCATCAATGACCGCACTTCTGAATCCGTGTTCTTCCAATACACCTACGGCTTCAATCGTTGTTCCTGCCGGTGAGCATACCATGTCTTTGAGTTCTCCCGGATGCTTTCCTGTTTCAAGAACCATCTTCGCACTTCCAAGAACTGCCTGTGCTGCAAATTTGTATGCCTGTGCTCTCGGCATTCCCTCTGCAACAGCAGCATCTGCCATTGCTTCGATAAACATAAATACATATGCCGGTGAACTTCCGCTTACTGCAACAACTGCATCCATCATATGCTCTGCCACAACTTCTACTTTACCAAATGCAGAAAGAATCTTGCATGCATAATCAAGTTCTTCTTTTGTTACATGTTCATTCGGTGTGGCAGCTGTCATACCTTCTCCAACCATAGCCGGAGTGTTCGGCATTGTACGAACAATCTTAACATCTTTTCCAAACTGTTCGGCAAGCCATGCAAGTGTCTTTCCTGGTGCGATCGTGATAATAAGCTGTTCCGGTCTTACCAGATCTTTTACTTCCTGAATGACATCTGCATAAAACTGTGGTTTTACAGAAAAAATAACAACTTCTGACTTTTCAATTACTTCTTTATTGCTATCAGTTACATTGATTCCATAAAGTTCTTTTACTTTTTCGCGACCTGGTGCAAAAAGATCTGCTCCGATGATTTCTTCCGGTTTGAATACGTTACTTTTAATAACGCCTCCCATAATTGCTCCTGCCATATTACCTGTTCCGATAAATCCTAATTTCATAGTCTTTCTCCTCCTGATGAACTTAAAACCTTATACATTTTCATTTTCAATTTGTATACAATCATTTAATTTGTATACAAATTTCTTTCTGCATTCAATGTATCACTTCCTCTGTTTAAAGTCAACATTTTCACAATAGAAAATGCCGTTTTTCGTCGAAAATACATGCACCATTGTATACAATTATCAGTCTGTACTCTTATATTAAATGCAACTTTACATATACCTAATTTTATTTTTTACAAACCCCGTTTTAATGTGTTATACTTAATATATTCACCAGACAGAGGGGGATTTCACATGGCTGAAAAAAAGAAATCACTTGCCGATCAGGCTTATGAAATTATCAAAAATAACATTATGAATCTGACTTATCCACCAGGAATGCCTCTTACAGAAGCACTTCTGACAGAAGAGCTCGGTATGAGCCGTAATCCGGTACGCACTGCACTCAAAATGCTGCAGTCTGAAGGTCTGATCGTTACCGATTATTATAAATCCATGACTGTAAAAGAAATCACCGATAAAGATATCAATGAACTTTATCAGCTCCGCGAACTCTTAGAGGGCAGTGCATTTAAACTGATCTTTGAAGGTGGAAAAGCGGAAGAATATTCCTATCGAATTGAAGAAAAAGTGGTACATATGTGTGCGGTTGCTTCCGATGTTTACAAGTGGGAGCTTGCTGATACGCAGATGCATCTGGAAATCGTCAGCATTTTCAATAATGACCGGATCACCAAATTCTATGAATCCAATTTATCAGAGCTGGTAAGAGTGGGTATGTATTCGCTGAAAAACGGCATGCGGATCGTTCCAACGAATGAGAATTTGAAAAAAATGGTTAAATATATGCGTAAAAACGATTATGAGCGGGCTTTTGCAATCCTGAAAAAAGACCATTTTATGCAGGGAAAAGACAGCGCCATGAAAGAAGAACTGAAAAACGAGTAATTTTCATTTATAAGATATTAAAGGAAGTGCTAACACATGATGAAACTAGAAACTCCAATTGGAGAATTTACTACTGACTCTTATAAAATTCCTGCGGGAGACACTTTGGCTGTGTCTCCTACAATCATTTCGTTCTCTTCTGATGATTACAAAATCATCACCATCGATCAATTTATCCAAATTGGTACAGATGTCTATACCCCTCTTTTACATCAAAATTGTATGTCTCCTGATCAAAAAACCATCTACCCACTGACTATCGAACAGCATGATTCAGACCGGATTACTCTTTCTGATCATTATCATTCTATAATTTTAGAGCTCAATAACTTACCGGATCTGCAGGTAAAGCCGTGGTATCCTGTTATTAAAAAAAAGAACTGCATACCATGTACAAATTGTGGAAGATGCAGCTGGTAGTCTGCATCTTTATTAAACAGCATGAATGACTCTTCTGCATTTTTTGTCAGGCTGATCACCTCTGAGCAATAAAAAAACTGCAAACCCTT
>NZ_JAQDGZ010000034.1:371-14461 GCF_027663865.1 Coprococcus sp. AF99-45 | reverse complement strand
GACCACCTCATCACCCTTCACCAACGAAAGTGTAATGAATTAAAAGAAATAAAAAAATATATGCTACAGAACATGTTTGTATAAGGAAAAAGGTGAAACAATGGGAAAAATAACGTTATTTCATGGAACTTCTGAAAAAATTGTAGTGCCGACATATGGACTTGGTGAAAAAAAGCATGATTATGGAATGGGCTTTTATTTAACTGGAAATATAGATCTTGCAAAAGAATGGGCGGTTTGTAAACCGAATGTTATGAATGGCTGGGTTCATCAATATGAATTGGATACGGATGATTTGAAAATTCTGAATTTTCAAGAAAAAGATGTACTTTCATGGCTAGCAGAGTTGATGAAGCATAGAGATGCAGCAGATTCCAAACGTTATCGAATGCTATCTAAGAGATTTATTGACAAATATGGAATTGATACAAGTGGATATGATGTTATAAAAGGCTGGAGAGCTAATGCGTCATACTTTTATATTGCAAAAGAATTTGTGAGAGATAATATTGACATTGATATTTTGGAAGAACTTTTATCTTTAGGTGGCTTGGGAATTCAATATTGTATTAAATCTGAATTAGCATATTCAAAATTGCAGGAAGTAAAAGAAGGATTATTGTCTGTTGATTATACAGAGTTTAGAGAAAAATATAATCAGCGAGATATATCAGCAAGACAAAGAATGCGGGAATTGGTAGATTCTGATGCAAACAAGGTAACGAAAGTATTCAGTACATTGCTTTAGAACGGGAGAGATGATGATGAGAGCATATGCAGAAGATTATTTAAGTGATGTCGTGGAAACACAGGGAAAGTTGTTTGACTTTGTAGCACAGGAGTTCCCAGATAAAGATACGGAAGAATTTATTAAGACTTACATGAAAAGTAATACAAGAAAAAGTATTGATGAAGCACAGGCTTATGTAAATACTATGGATTGCAAAGAATTGTGGGAATATTTTTTGAAAACGGAACAATATACGCTAAAGAATGGTGAGGGACTGAAAGGTTTTATGCCAGATTGGATTGGCGAGTTTTATGCTTATTACCAATGGTATTACAATATCCCAAGTGCAGAAGTGGTTCAGAAAGTACCGATAGACTTTTTGAAAAAAGCGTATTATGGATTACATGATCTGGAACTTGATTTGGCAGTAAAAAAAGTAGGTGAAGAATAATGCAAATTATTTGTTTTCATAATCCATATGAGGAAAACGGATATTTGAGTAATTGGTATCCGGTGCAGTTTAGTGTAAATGGAATAGATTTTTCTTCTATGGAACAATTTATGATGTATCGGAAAGCACAGTGTTTTCAAGACAAAAAGATAGCAGATAAGATTTTGCAGACAGAAGATGTGGCACAGATTAAGAAGTTAGGAAGAGATGTTAAAGGATATGATGAAAATTTTTGGAATGGAGTAAGGCAGATTGTTGTTTATGAAGGACTTCTTGCAAAATTTTCTCAAAACCATGATTTAAAAGAGAAACTTATAGGAACTGATAATGCGATTTTGGTAGAGTGTGCTGTTAAAGATCAGATTTGGGGAATTGGATTATCTATGAAGGATGAAAATAGATATAATCGGAGTAAATGGAGAGGACAAAATTTACTGGGATATGCGTTGATGATGGTAAGAGAACAATTATAAAAAGTGCATTCTTGGGAACAGCGTAAGTTAGGGGATATCACTGTTAAAATTGGTAGCGGAAAAACTCCTTCAGGTGGGAAAAGTGCATATGTTGAGACGGGAATTCCACTTATCAGATCTCAGAATGTGAACGGTGATAAGGTGGATTTTGCAGATATCGTTTTCGTTGATGAAACAACAGATGAATCAATGGCAAACTCTCGTGTTTATACCAATGATGTTTTACTGAATATAACCGGTGCTTCAATTGGAAGAAGTGCCGTATATAAAGGATTAGAGTCCGCAAATGTCAATCAGCATGTTTGTATTATTAGACCAACAGAAGGATATCAGCCTGATTTTATTCAACTGAATTTATCTTCGGATAATGGTCAGAAACAGATTGATGCAAGTCAGGCAGGAGGTGGTCGGGAAGGTCTTAATTTTCAGGAAATTGGGAAGATGCAATTTTGCTTTCCGTCATTAAATGAACAGAAGTGTATTGGAAGGTATTTTAATAGTCTTGATCACTTCATCACTCTTCACCAGCGTAAGTGTGATGAATTGCGAAGCGTTAAGAAATTTATGTTACAAAATATGTTTATATAGAAAATCAGATGTCATATTATGATTAGAACAATAATAGGTGACAGATAGACCTGGTTTTATGCCGAAAGGAAGTGGCTTTGATGAGTGAATAGAAAAGAAAAATTGGTTTTACTATTGCATGTGTAAATGAATTTGCCCGTAAGTATCAGATAAGTAGCAAAGAGGCATTTCAGTATCTTTTCAAGTTTAAAGGAATTGCTTTTATCAAAGAAAATTATGATGTGGAACATACGCTGGATTTTGAAACAATATTAGAAGATTTGGGAATTTTATGTAAAAAAAATGGAGGTACATTATGAGATTGTATCATGGGAGCAATATAGCGATTGATAATATAAATCTGGCAATGTGCAGACCATACAAGGATTTTGGACAGGGATTTTAGTTGACAGATATTGAAGAACAGGCTGAAAAAATGGCAATAAGAGTAGCAAGAATTTATGGGGAAAAGCCGATTGTAAATATATATGAGATAGAGGATAATTTTAAAGATTTAAAGAATCTTAAAATTAAAGATTTCGAGATACAGACAACAGAAGAATATATAAACAGCTTCCAAATGCCAAAAACAGGAAGAACCAGAAAGTATAATTTCCAATAACAATCATAAAGGAGAAGAAAATCATGCCAGAGTTGGAGTCAATGATAGAACAAAAACTGATCGATCAGCTGATTTACGGTGAGTCACAGTGGACATACAGGGAGGATTTGAAAACAGAGGCAGATTTATGGGCGAATTTTAGATATATCCTTGAACAGAATAACAAAGACAGGCTGAATGGGGAGCCTTTGTCAGACTCAGAATTTGAGCAGGTAAAGAACCAGTTGCAGTTTTCTTCATTTTATAAAGCAGGTGAATGGCTGGTTGGAGAGAATGGGAAAGTGCAGGTTCATGTTCAAAGAGATACGGAAAGACTTCACCTGGTAGTGATGAATCATGAACATATTGCCGGTGGCAGCAGTGTTTATGAAGTAATCAATCAGTACAGTGCGTTAAAAACAGATGATGAAAATATCAGTTTGACAAGAGACCGGCGTTTTGATGTAACGCTGATGATTAATGGACTTCCAATGATACATATTGAATTGAAGAATAAGCAGCATTCTTACATGGAGGCGTTTAATCAAATTAAAAAATACATCAGCGAAGGAAAATTTGCTGGAATTTTTTCGGCTGTTCAGATGTTCGTTGTAAGTAATGGTGCTGATACCAGATATTTTGCAGCAGCCAGTGATACAGAGTTAAATCCGAAGTTTATGAGTGGCTGGGTGGATAAAGACAATAATCAGGTGGCAAATTATCTTGATTTTGCAAAAAGTGTTCTTCGGATTCCGGAAGCGCATGAAATGATTGCGAGATATACAGTGCTGGATGAGGATGCAAAACGTCTGATTTTGCTTCGCCCATATCAGATTCATGCAATTGAGTCGATCCGAGAGGCATCGAAGACGGGAAAATCCGGTTATGTATGGCACACAACCGGTTCTGGAAAGACATTGACTTCCTATAAAGCAACAAGAAATCTTTTGATGGATATTCCGGCAATTGATAAAGCGATTTTCCTGATTGACAGAAAAGATCTGGATACGCAGACTACAATGGCATTTCAGGCGTATGCAAATAATGACCTTGTAGATGTTGATGAGACAGATAATGTAAATGATCTTAAGAAAAAACTCAGGTCTGATGACAGACAGGTGATTGTTACAACGATTCAGAAGATGCAGATTCTTGTAAGCAAGAGACTTCAGGAAGGAACGCCAGAATATAATAAAATTAAAAATTTGAAAATTGCTTTTGTAGTAGATGAGTGCCATAGAGCAGTTACACCAAAAACAAAAAGAGAACTGGAACGATTTTTTGGCAGATCTTTATGGTATGGATTTACCGGCACACCGAGATTTGCTGAAAATCCTTATCCACAGATGGGAGATTTGCCGAGAACTACCGAAGAATTATATGGTGAACGTCTTCACCGTTATACAATACAGAATGCGATTCATGACAAAGCTGTCTTAGGATTCCAGGTAGAACATAATGGTCCGAAAAATATTGCAGATGAAACAGATAGTAGTGCATATGATAACGAAACACATATGTTAAGTGTATTAGATATCATTTTGAATAAATCTTATCACAAGCTTGGCTTTCAAAATGGAAAAGGACAAACCTATGAAGGACTCCTTACTACGAGTTCTATTCAGATGGCACAGAAATATTATGATTTGCTGACAAAAGTAAAAAATGGAGACACTTCACTTGTGATTGATGAGAAAATCAAACAGGTATTACCGGATTTTCCTAAATTTGCAATTACTTATTCGGTAACAGAAAACGAAGAGGGATCACATGTAAACCAGGAGAAAATGCAGCAGTCTCTTGATGATTACAATGGAATGTTTGGCACTAAGTTTGAAATTTCACAGATTCAGGGATACAATAGCAATTTAAATAAACGGCTGGCAAGAAAAGATGCTAAATTCAAGAGCAGAAATGAACAACTGGATCTGGTTATTGTGGTTGATCGTCTTTTGACAGGATTCGATGCACCATGTATGTCGACTATTTTTATAGATCGTCAACCAATGGGACCACATGATTTGATTCAGGCATTTTCAAGGACAAATCGTATTTACGATAAAAACAAAACCTACGGACAGATTGTGACTTTTCAGGCACCAAAGCTTTTTAAGAAATGTGTGGATGATGCGGTGAAGCTGTATTCTGCAGGAAGTACAGGAACAGCACTTCTGGCAGAATGGGAAGAAATAGAACCGGCATTTCGTAAGGCGCTTGCAGCTTTAAAAGTATGTGCAGAACATCCGTCAGACATTCCAAAAATGTCTATGAAGGAAAAGAAAGTATTTGCAAAAATGTTCCAGTCTTTTGACAGTCTGTTTGCACAGCTGAAATCATTTACCAAATATGATGACACCATGCTTGAAGAATATGGATTTACGGAAGAAGAATATGATGAGTATGTAGGTCATTATAAAAATGTTATGGAAGAAATTCATGAAGAAACTCCGGACGGTGGCGGCTCAGAAGAGGAATCAGGTGAAGAAATTGATCAGGACTATGAATTGATGGCGTACAGTAATACAAAGATTGATTACGAATATATTATCAATTTGATCCAGAATATTGTTACGCCAGCAGAAGAGGAAGAAGAAATATCGCCGGAGGAGAAACAAAGAAAAATTGCGGAAGTTCTGCAGTATGTTGAAGAACTGCGAAAGAGTAATGGCAAGGTAGCAGAAATTATGTGTGATCTGATTGGAGATATTGAAGAAGATGATACAAAGTACAGAGGAAAGTCAATCCTTAATATTGTAGAGAACATGAAAAGGGATTGTATAAATACGGTTATCGCAGATTTTTGCAGTACGTGGTGTGCTTCAAAAGATGATGTTATGTATGCGGCAATGCATTACAGAAATGGTGAGATCCCGAATGAAAGTGCAATTAAAGCAACGGTTGATTACACAAAATATAAAGCGGGACAGGAAAAGCCACTTCCGAAGTTTAAATATTTTTCACAGATGATGGCAGATTTAAGGATGATTCTGGAAGAGGAAATTAAGCCATTGCTGATAACTGTATAGGTGTTTGAAAATTTATAGATGTTTGCATCAGCGTAAGTAATTTCAGGAAATGGAGGGAACTTATGCGAAGTGATACAAACAATCTGCTTTTTTGTGAATATTATGCTCAGTGGATAGAAATCTATAAAAGAGGTGCGATCCGGGAAGCAACGATGGCGAAATATTTAATGACGCAAAAATGGGTAGAAAAATTGATACCAGAGTTGAAAGTTTCAGAATTGACAAGAACGGCATATCAGAAACTTTTGAATGATTATGCAAAAGAGCATGAAAGGCAGACGACTTTAGACTTCCATCATCAGTTGAAAGGTGCGATTCTGGATGCTGTTGATGAAGGAATGATTGAAAGAGATCCAACCAGAAAAGCAATCATTAAAGGAAAAACACCAAGAGTAAAAAAGATAAAGTATCTGAATCAGTTTGAACTTCATACGCTGATTGATAATCTTGATATCGGAGAAGAACCAAACTGGGACTGGTTCATTCTTTTGGTAGCAAAGACTGGCATGCGTTTTTCAGAGGCACTTGCTATTACACCTGCGGATTTTGATTTTTCCAGACAGACATTATCGATAAACAAAACATGGGATTATAAAGGCAATGGTGGATTTTTACCTACCAAAAATAAATCCTCGGTAAGAAAAATTCAGATTGACTGGCAAATCGTAGTTAAATTTTCGGAGTTGACAAAAAGACTTCCTGAAGATAAACCTATTTTTGTAGGAAAATCAAAAATTTATAATTCTACTGTAAATGATGCACTTAGCAGACATTGCAAAAAATGTGGTATTTCTGAAATTTCAATTCATGGACTTCGCCATACACATGCGTCGTTATTGCTGTTTGCAGGTGTATCAATTGCCAGTGTTGCCCGCCGGTTAGGACATGCAAGTATGACGACAACACAGAAAACATATCTTCATATTATTCAGGAGCTGGAAAACAAAGATGTGGATCTGGTAATGAGAACTTTATCAGGATTGTAAAATGAAACAAATTATGAAAATACTTACGCTGTGAAATTTAGAATGTTTTAACGGACTTTTCTTACCCAAATCATTGCGGGTTAGTCAAAGATATGGTATATTTAAAGTATATTTTTGTCAAAATGTACAAAAATAAGAACAAATTATAGTAGGGAGTGGTCAAGATGTATCAGGAAGAGTACAAACGTTGGCTGGAAGCAGATCTGGAAGATGCCGATCTGAGTCCAGAATTAGCGAGAATTGAAGGAAATGACGAAGAGATAAAAGATCGTTTCGCTGTAGCTCTGAAGTTTGGAACAGCAGGACTTCGTGGAGTTCTCGGAGCAGGAACGAATCGTATGAATATTTATGTAGTACGTCAGGCAACACAGGGACTGGCGAACTGGGTTAAGACACAGGGGGGCACACAGACTGTGGCAATCAGCTACGACAGCCGTCTGAAGAGTGATGTATTTGCAAAGACAGCAGCAGGTGTTCTGGCAGCAAACGGAATCAATGTCAGAATCTATGACGCGCTGATGCCGGTGCCGGCACTTTCATTTGCGACACGTTATTATAACTGCAATGCAGGTGTTATGGTAACTGCATCCCACAACCCGGCAAAATACAATGGTTATAAAGCATATGGACCGGACGGATGCCAGATGACAGATGATGCAGCAGCAATCGTATATGCTGAGATCCAGAAGACAGATGTCCTCACAGGTGCAAAATACATATCTTTCGCAGAAGGTGTAGAAAAAGGGCTGATTCGTTTTGTAGGAGATGACTGCAAGAAGGCACTTTATGAAGCAATCGAATCACGTCAGGTAAGACCGGGACTTTGCAAGACAGCAGGACTGAAGCTGGTATACAGCCCACTCAATGGTTCAGGACTTGTTCCGGTAACACAGGTATTAAAAGACATCGGAATCACAGATATCACAATCGTTCCGGAACAGGAATATCCAAACGGATACTTCACGACCTGCAGTTATCCGAACCCGGAAATTTTTGCAGCTCTGGAGCTTGGACTTAACCTTGCAAAAGAGACAGATGCAGATCTGATGCTTGCAACAGACCCGGATGCAGACCGTGTAGGTATTGCAATGAAGTGCCCGGATGGTTCTTACGAACTGGTAAGTGGTAACGAAGTCGGTGTTCTGCTTCTCGATTACATCTGCGCAGGACGTATTGAAAAAGGAACCATGCCTGAGAAAGCAGTTGCTGTAAAATCAATCGTATCTACTCCGCTTGCAGATGCAGTTGCAGAGCATTACGGTGTAGAACTCAGAAGCGTACTTACCGGATTCAAGTGGATCGGTGACCAGATCGCACAGCTTGAAGAAGCCGGAGAAGTAGACCGTTTCATCTTTGGATTTGAAGAGAGCTACGGATACCTTGCAGGACCGTATGTACGTGATAAAGATGCTGTTATCGGATCTATGCTGATCTGCGAAATGGCAGCTTACTACAGAAGCATCGGAAGCTCACTGAAGCAGAGACTGGAAGAGATCTACGCGCAGTACGGACGTTATCTGAACAAAGTAGACAGCTTTGAATTCCCGGGACTTAGCGGAATGGACAAGATGGCAAGTATCATGGAAGGCCTTCGTAAGAATCCGCTCACAGAAGTAGCCGGAATCAAGGTTGCATCTGTTACAGATTACACCAAACCGGAAGAAACCGGACTTCCTTCTGCGAATGTACTGATCTACAAACTGGAAGATGGCGAGACTGTTATTGTTCGTCCTTCAGGAACAGAGCCGAAGATTAAGATCTATTACACAACACTTGGAAAAGATCTGGAAGAAGCACAGGCAAAGAAAGACAAATTCGCAGAAGCATTAAAGCCGATCATGGCGTAGCAGTCAAAAGCTGATTTTGGAGAATGAGTCTGATCTGAATTTGCAGAGAATCAGGCTTGACAGAAAAGAACCTGGCCGATATAATAATTTTTATCGATAAGGGAGTAGTTGGCGCGATGACGTAGCTTTGTCAACATACTGACAGCAATGGCTGTCTGGCATAGCTTTAAATAATGAGACTTATTCGTAGTATTTTATGCTACGAATAAGTCTTTTTTTGTGTATACGATGAGCCAAGTGCAGGCAAAGCATTGCCGCAGACAATTATTTTCACATTGGATAAGATGATTAGCTTTAAAAAGGAGAAAAATTATGGGTTTAATTGAATTGTTTTTGATTGCAGTAGGGCTGTCCATGGATGCATTTGCAGTTTCTGTCTGTAAAGGACTTGCTATGCCGAAGTGCACTTTCAAAAAGGCGGCTATCGTTGGCTTATGGTTTGGCGGATTTCAGGCATTGATGCCGGCAATTGGTTATGTTTTAGGAGCGCAGTTCCAGGAAACCATTGCTTCTATAGATCACTGGATCGCATTTGTATTACTTGCGCTGATTGGTGGAAATATGATTCACGAAGCATTGGACAATGACGAAGAGGAAGCCGATGCAAGCCTGGATGTGAAGACCATGTTCCTTCTCGCAGTAGCAACCAGCATTGATGCACTCGCTATAGGAATTACCTTTGCATTTCTTAAGGTAAATATTATTCCGGCGGTCTGTTTTATCGGAATCGTGACCTTCATCATTTCCTTTGCCGGAGTAAAGATTGGTAACGTCTTTGGAGCCCGCTATAAGAACAAAGCCGAAATTGTCGGTGGGGTCATCCTTATTCTGCTTGGTCTGAAGATTTTGTTAGAGCATCTTGGCTTTTTGGGATAAAAATAAATACGAAACTACGATCCTGTTGTTCGTCTTTCACATAAAGAACACAATTATCTGCTATTCTGGTGTATAATTAGAAATAAAGTGATAAAAAGGAGCCCGTGAGAGTTATGGATAAACTGAAAATTCTTGTAGTAGATGATGAAAGCCGTATGCGCAAATTGGTGCGCGATTTCCTGGAAAGAGAAGGATATGCTGTACTCGAAGCCGGAGACGGTATGGAAGCAATGGACATTTTTTATGAGGAAAAAGATATTGCACTGATCATCCTGGATGTCATGATGCCGCATATGGATGGCTGGCAGACCTGCCGTGAGATCCGTAAAGAATCAAAGGTTCCGATCATTATGCTGACCGCAAGAAGTGAAGAGAGGGACGAGCTTCAGGGGTTTGAACTCGGTGTGGATGAGTACATTTCCAAACCGTTCAGCCCGAAGATCCTGGTTGCAAGAGTTACTGCGATTCTGCGCAGAACCAATGCGCTTGCTTCGGATGATCTGCTTCATGCGGACGGGATCGAGATTGATAAAGCAGCACATATGGTGAAGATCGATGGAAAGCCGATCGAACTCAGTTACAAAGAGTTTGAACTTCTGACTTATTTTGTGGAGAATCAGGGGATCGCTTTATCAAGAGAGAAGATTCTTAATAATGTATGGAATTACGATTATTTCGGGGATGCCAGAACCATTGATACCCATGTAAAGAAGCTGAGAAGTAAACTTGGTGATAAAGGAGATTATATTAAGACTATCTGGGGTATGGGGTATAAATTCGAGGTACAGTCATGAAATATTCAATAAAAAGACAGATGATGACTGTTTTTGTAGGTCTGATTCTGTTTATGATCGTTGTATTTATGATCGTCAACGGAAGCTTTCTGGAGAAGTATTATATTTCCAATAAGAAATCAGAATTTATAAAGGCCTATACAATGGTGCAGGAAGGTGTGGAGAACGGGACAATCAATTCTGAGACACCGGAAAAAGACCTGGGAAGATTTACAGAGAAAAATAATATTTCCATTGCAGTCATCGATTCAGAATACAATGTGGTTTATACTAATGTAAGAGAAAAACAGATGATGGTCGTACAGCTTTTCGGATATCTGTACGATAAGAATCATCAGGAGGTTCTGGAAAAAACGGACAGTTATGATATCTGCAAGTCGGTTGATCCGCAAAATAATACAGAGTACCTGACCATGTGGGGAAACTTTGACAATGGTGATATCTTTATCATGCGAAGCCCGCTGGAGAGTATTCGTTCGGCAGTCACGATTTTTAACAGATTTATCGGAGTCGTCGGCGGAAGTGTGATTCTTGTGAGTGTATTGCTTGCGTGGTATTTCTCAAAAAGGATCACGGAGCCGATCATGGAGCTCGCAACACTTTCACAGAAGATGGCCGATCTGGATTTTGATGCAAAATATACCAGCGGCGGAAGCAACGAAATCGGTGTACTGGGAGAGAACTTTAACCGGATGTCAGAAAGACTTGAGAAGACGATTTCCAATCTGAAAGAAGCCAACTATAAATTGCAGAAAGACATTGAGCAGAAAGAAAAACGAGAAAATATGCGAAGTGAATTCCTGGGGAATGTTTCACATGAACTGAAGACGCCGATTGCCCTGATCCAGGGATATGCAGAAGGCCTGAAAGAAGGAGTCAATGATGATCCGGAGAGCCGGGAGTTCTACTGTGAAGTCATTATGGACGAGGCAGGAAAGATGAACCGGATGGTGAAGAATCTACTTGCCCTGAACCAGCTGGAATTTGGTGAGGATGATGTACAGTTTGAACGGTTTGATATTACTTCATTGATTTCGGGTGTCCTGCAGAGTCTGGATATTCTGATCGAGCAGAAAGAAGTACAGGTGATTTTCCGCCACAAGAACCCTGTTTATGTCTGGGCAGATGAGTTTAAGGTTGAGCAGGTTGTCCGGAACTATGTCAACAATGCACTGAACCATATCGATGGTGAGAAGGTGATCGAGATCAAGATCACCCAGGAAAATGATATGGCAAAAATTACCGTATTCAATACCGGAACGCCGATTCCGGAGGAAGATCTGCCACATATCTGGGAGAAATTCTATAAGGTTGATAAGGCAAGGACCAGAGAATACGGTGGAAATGGTATCGGGCTTTCCATTGTGAAGGCGATCATGGACTCCTTTGGAAAAGGATACGGTGCAATCAATCATACCAATGGTGTTGAGTTCTGGTTTGAACTGGACATGAAATAAACGCGAATCTTGCAATTCGCACTGTAACGTGGTACATTATAAAAGAGCTTATTACTGATTGACACAGGGAAGAAGATTGTGACATGAGCGGAAAAAGCTCTTTTGAATAACTACAAGAATATAAAAATCGTGAGGATATGCGGATGATAGCGATTATTGATTATGATGCAGGAAACATTAAAAGTGTAGAAAAAGCGTTAAAATATCTTGGTGAGGATGCGGTTATCACAAGAGACAGAGAAGAGATACTTTCTGCCGATAAAGTGATCCTTCCGGGAGTCGGTGCATTTGGCGATGCCATGTACAATCTGAAAAAATATGGATTGGATGAAGTGCTTCGTGAAGTAGCAGAGAGACAAATCCCGCTTCTTGGAATCTGTCTTGGGCTCCAGCTTTTGTTTGAAAGAAGTGACGAGACGCCAGGTGTGGAGGGACTTGGTATTCTAAAAGGAGAGATCCTTAGAATTCCGGACTGTCCGGGACTTAAGATCCCGCATATGGGATGGAACTCTCTGAAGCTTCAGAATGACGGCAGATTGTTTAAAGATTTACCTGAAGAGCCGTATGTATATTTTGTTCATTCCTACTATTTGAAAGCAACAGATGAAAGTATTGTAAAAGCGACAACCGAGTACAGCACGCATATTCATGCTTCGGTTGAACAGGGAAATGTATTTGCCTGCCAGTTCCATCCGGAAAAGAGCAGTGATACAGGACTTCAGATACTGAAAAATTTTGTAGAATTGTAGGAGGGCAGACAGTGTTTACAAAGAGAATTATCCCATGTCTTGATGTGAAGAACGGACGGGTTGTAAAAGGTGTGAATTTTGTGGATCTCAAAGATGCAGGAGATCCGGTTGAGATTGCGAAGGCTTATGATAAGGCAGGTGCGGATGAACTGGTATTTCTGGATATCACGGCTTCTTCGGACGACAGAAGCACGGTGGTTGACATGGTGCGTAAAGTTGCTGAGTGTGTGTTTATTCCATTTACGGTAGGTGGTGGAATCCGGACCGTTGACGATTTTAAGGCATTGCTTCGGGAAGGTGCGGACAAGATTTCCATCAATTCTTCTGCAATCAATCGACCGGAACTGATCCGGGAAGCAGCGGAGAAGTTTGGAAGCCAGTGCGTGGTTGTCGCGATTGATGCGAAAAGAAGAGAAGACGGCAGTGGGTGGAATATCTATAAAAATGGCGGACGCATTGATATGGGAATTGATGCGGTCGAGTGGGCGAAGAAAGTAGAAGCACTTGGCGCAGGAGAGATTCTTTTGACCAGTATGGACTGTGACGGCACGAAGGCCGGATACGATCTGGAGCTGACAAGGACGATCGCGGAAAATGTATCAATTCCAGTAATCGCATCTGGAGGAGCAGGTAATCTGGAGCATTTCTACGAAGCACTCAGTGAAGAGGGGAAGGCAGACGCGGCACTTGCGGCATCCCTGTTCCACTATAAAGAGCTGGAGATCAGAGAAGTAAAAGAATATTTGAGAGAAAAAGGCGTATCGGTACGTCTGTAGAGAAAAGGTGGGGAATATGGCAGCAATTAACAATGACTGGCTGGATGCACTGAAAGGTGAATTTTCCAAGCCATACTATAAGAAACTGTTTGAAACAGTGAATCAGGAATACCGGACACACCGGGTATATCCTCCGGCAGATGACATCTTTAATGCATTTCATCTGACACCGCTTAAGGATGTCAAGGTTGTGATCCTTGGTCAGGATCCATATCATGGAGATGGACAGGCAGAGGGTTTAAGCTTTTCTGTGAAACCAGGGGTTGATATTCCACCGTCACTGGTGAATATTTATCAGGAACTGCATGATGATTTGGGATGTACGATCCCAAGCCACGGCAATCTGGTGAAATGGGCGGAGCAGGGAGTACTTCTTCTCAACACGGTTCTTACGGTAAGAGCACATCAGGCTAATTCACATCGTGGAATTGGCTGGGAAGAATTTACAGATGCAGCAATCCGTGTACTCAATACCCAGGACAGGCCGATTGTATTTATCCTGTGGGGAAGACCGGCACAGATGAAAAAGAGAATGCTGACCAATCCGAACCATTTGATCCTGGAAGCACCGCATCCGAGTCCGCTTTCTGCGTATCGTGGATTTTTCGGAAGCAAACCGTTCAGCCAGACCAATAAATTCCTTGAGGCGCATGGTGTAGAGCCAATCGACTGGCAGATTGATGAACTGTAAAGAATAAAAAATAGAGATTTCGGGCAGACTGTGAAGATTTATTTGCAGTCTGTTTTTCCTTTTTTA
>NZ_JAQDGZ010000034.1:0-361 GCF_027663865.1 Coprococcus sp. AF99-45 | reverse complement strand
TTACGATTTACTCATGAAGGAAAGCATGACAAGAAGACAGATTGCAAATCTGCCTCAAAACGGATTATAATGATATAGGTGTCTATGCTGCCCGATATATAAAATATCGCGGTCTTCGGAAATGAGCCGTTTGGAGTCTTGGGTATTGGCGTTCATTCCTGATAGGGATCAATTCCTTTTTCAGCAGGGACATCACATCATATTGGTCTTTCTCCGTGGTCAGACGGAGAAAGGCTCTGCAGATATGGGCAGCCATAGTGAAATTGACTTTGTATTCATGTTTTGTCCTATGTTTTTCCAGTAGTGTGTAGTTTATCATTGTTTCGGTTATGTTATACGCAAGTAGCCTTGCCCATATTTC
>NZ_JAQDGZ010000033.1:0-16331 GCF_027663865.1 Coprococcus sp. AF99-45 | reverse complement strand
AATCGAGTTTTTTCACATCCCCATTTTCTTTTTTTCATTTTACCAAAATATTTTCCGAAAGAAATTACTCTCTGAGTTTGAAAAATTTTATCAGAAATATTTTTAATGAAATATGGACGGTTTTGTCAAAGAGTAGTAAAATAAAAATGTCGCGTTTCGACTAAAAGGACTGCATTTTACAGAATTTGTAAGAAGGAGCAACAGATTTTGAAATATAGAAATATACAGGTAGCAAAAATGACAGGAGCAAAAATTCTAGCAGGATTACTTGTTTTCGGACTTACTTTCAGCGCTCCGGCAACAGCTTGGGCGGCAGAGGGCGGTCTTACAGATGTTACTTCTAATGGATCAGAAAATGGAGAAAAATTACAGGCAAAATCCATTGATGGGCGTGATACACTTACAGAAGTATCAGATCTTGTCCTGGAGATGATTCATAATGAAGAAATAAGATACAATGAAGAGACTGGATATCTGGAAGATACCGGTCTGCGTGATGCAACGAAAACAGGATGGAAGGTTGATCCGATAACAGGAGATGAAGTAGAAGTAATCCCGGCTAACCCGGATGTGCCGGTTACGCCGGAGCAACCGACAGATCCGGCCAATCCGGATACACCACAGCAGCCTTCAGATGGCAATGTGAACAATGAACAGCAGCCTTCGGAAGACCAGACAGAAGACTCAGAAGAAAACAAAGCGCAGGAGCAGGAAAAAAATGCGCAGGATAGTGAACACAAGATGACCAATGAAGAACTGGTCAAGAGACAGCAGATCGTCAGTCTTCCGGAATACGAAGAAGATTTCCGTTTCTGGACAGTTGCGAGAAAATATGCATTTGCAAAGACAAAGATCAGCATACGTGAGGCAATTCCGGAAGATATCAGTGGAGCCGTTGATACTGATCGGACAGAAAGTGATATTCAGGAAGCAACAGCCGATGCTAAAAAACTGTTTCATAAGGAAACTTCTGTAAAGGCGAAGAAATCAAAGACGAAATCTTCTGCGAAAAAGACGAAAACGGAAAAGAAAGTACAGCTTAATACATTTTCTGCCGGGACATTAAAAAACACAGCAGACACTTCGGAAAAGAAGTCATCCTTAAACTCTGATACTGCCGTAGCATTGCAGGATGATACTTTAAATGCGTCCCTTGCATCCCGGCAGTTGGCCGAAAAGGTGCGTTCTGTCGGAGAAATTTCACAGGATGGACTTCTCTACATTCTGAAAGAAGAAAAGAATGGATGGCTGTATGTAGAATCCGGAAAGGTCAGAGGATTTGTAAAAGAATCCGAGCTTTATACCGGAGATGCAGCACAGGTACTGTTGAGCGGATACCAGAAGCAGGCAAAAAAAGCTGCAAAAAAAGCCAAGAGTGCATATACTGGAATCGAAGGGACAGCATCTCTTGCAAAAGAAACGGTTCCGGCAAATGAAAATCAGGCATTTACCCATGTACGTGCAACCGTAAATCAGACACTGGCTACGAAAAAATACGCACTGGCAGATGCATCAAAGTCGGATGGAACTGTAGCAATCCAGGAAGAGGCAAATGGACAGTCACGTGTGATCGGAACCATGTCCCAGGGTAATCTGTGTTATATCCTTGCGGATGCAGAGAAAGACTGGATCTATGTAGAATCCGGGGATGTCCGTGGCTTTGTCTCTAAAGAGGCTGTTCAGACTGGAGATGAAGTAAAAGCGCAGGTAGAAGCAGCAGGCGAAGGTGCTTACCAGACAGCTACAGAACTGATCGCACCGGAAGATAACCAGGCACTTTATTATAGCTATGCTTCTGTAAAGCCGGGAACACCGGGGAATGCAATCCGCCAGGCAATGCTGGATTTTGCCGCACAGTTCATTGGCAATCCTTATGTATGGGGCGGTACAAGCCTGACAGAAGGGGCGGACTGCTCCGGATTTGTACAGCAGATCTATAAGACTTTTGGCTATAATCTGCCAAGAGTAGCCGAAGATCAGAGCCAGTATGGAACCAAGATTCCGGTTGAAGACGCACAGCCGGGGGATTTGATTTTCTATGCAAAAGACGGTTATGTCCATCATGTTGTGATGTATGCAGGAGACGGAAAGACCATCGAAGCTGCAAATGAAGACCAGGGAATCATTTCGGGAACGGTATATATTCCGGAAGCTGTCTGGGCAACCAGAATCCTGGAAGAAAATTATAATCTGGAAGGCACGGATGTAAACGAACAGAACGCTACAGCCGAACGGTATGGAGACAGTATTGGAGAGTATACCATTGATTATTATTGTTCCTGCGAGACTTGCCGTGCGAAGGCAAGCAAAGTCAAAGCAACCGGAACTCCGGTTGTTGAAGGGCAGACCATTGCGGTTGACCCGGATGAGATTCCGTATGGAACAAAGGTGATCATTGACGGACATGTATTTACTGCAGAAGATTACGATACTTCCGGTAAAGAAAAACATATCAGTATCTATGTCAATGAGCATGAGACTGCACAGAAGCTGAATGAGAAGAAGGCAGAAGTACATCTGGTGAAATAAAGACAATCAAAAAAAGAAATATTAAACAAGAAAAACTTCGGATCACTGGCGAAAATCCAGAATATCCGAAGTTTTTTGCATGTCGGCATTATTCAGACAAGTCATTCTCCCGGCTAATGTTTGATCTTTTTCAGTTTTTCATTGTCTGCCTGACATTCGGTCGGGGAAATATGATACATTTTCTTAAAAGCACGAAAAAATGAAGAATAGTCTCCAAAACCGGACTGGACAGCAACCGTTTTAAGCGGAACATCCTGCCGGATCAGCGAGACCGCAAGTGCCAGCCGTTTCTTTAAAATATACTGATGACAGGTTGTATTCAGTTGTTTCTGAAAAAATTTGTTCAGACTGCTCTTGCTCATGTGGAAAGTACGCGCCAGATCCTCCACACCGATTTCTTTCAGAAAATGCTGATCCAGATAGCGGACGATCTGATTGGTCTGATCGGATTCGATCTCAATAAATTCGTTGGAATATTTCAGGGCATAGTTAATGACTTTTACCAGAAGACAGGTGGATGCACCACAGGCATAGGTTTCAGAAAGCTCCCCATAAGAAGCATATTCCCGGTAAAAGGTTTCAAATTCTTCCTCAAAATTACACAGCTTATTGGTAGTATGAAGAAGATGAGGTGTGTCAATATTGAAAACAGATTCCTTAAGGGCCGGAAGCTGGCTTTTCAGATTGGAAATATATGATTTTTCCAGCCATACAGTGATAAAATCATAATAGTTTGCAACGAGATCACTGGAAGTAAAGTAGTGTGGAATATCCGGTGGAATAACCAGAATATCGCCATTTGTAATAAAATGCCGTTTCTGGCCGATGCGGAACAGAAAATCTCCGCTTTTACAAAAGATGATCTCATAAAATCCGCTTTTGATCATGGAAAGATCTTCCAGCAGATATCCTTTGTGGTGCGTGCATTTTACATGGCGCAGCTGGCATTTGCCGGACAGCTGCATTTCAGGGCTTTGCTCATACAATTTTTTCATTTATAAACCTTTCATGTTGAATAAAATTTAACAAATCTTTTGTAATCATTATACAATACACATTGCAAAAAAGGTAAAAGAAATTGTAAAAAAGTTATATTTTTTACTATAGATAAAAGCAATAAATTGTTAAAAGATACAAAAATAACGGGAAATCAGCGTTTTCTGGAATTATTGATAAACGATATCAATAAGTACAAAAATTGATAGAAAAAAGCAATTTGCAAAGAAAAAAACATTTTGGTAGTATTTTTGAAGAGTTGTTAACAAGGGGATACACAGACAGAACAACTTAAGGAAAATACAATGGAGGAAAAAGGAAAATGAAAAGAAGAGCACTCGCATTATTGTGTGCAGGAATTTTAGCAGTCGGTATGCTTGCCGGATGTGGTGGAAGTTCTGACAAGAAAGACAGCAGCGCAAAGACAGAAGACACGAAGAAAGAGGCAAAAAGTGATGGGACTTTTACAGTTGCATTGAATTATATGCCAACATCTCTGGAGCCAAGTACAGCCAGTGATGACCAGACCTCTCTGGTTCGTCCGATCTTTGAACCATTATTTGTAGAAACAAAGGATGGAATCGAATATTATCTGGCAGATAAGCTTGATATTTCAGAAGATGCCAAAACATACACCATTCATCTGAATGAGAAAGCAAACTGGAGCGATGGCGAACCGGTTACTGTAGATGATATCTTATTTACAATGAATTATGCCGGAAGAAATTCTGGTGGAAAATCTTCTTATAATACAATCAATAAACAGGAAGTTGTATTTAACAAAAAAGATGATAAGACACTGGAAATTGTCCTTCCTGAACCATATGCAACTTATACAGCAGCAATTGGCAGAATGATGATTTATCCGTCACACGCATTTGACAATGATTATACAAAAGTAGAAGGAAGCGGATACTTTAATTCCACAGATATGGCTACTTCCGGAGCTTACACGGTAGCAGAGATCAATGATGACAGTATCGTATATACTGCACGTGATGATTATTACAGAGAAACACCGAGCGTTAAGAAAGTTGTTATGAAGACGATCGGTTCCGGAAGCACCAAACAGGTTGCATTTGAAAACGGAGAAATCTCTTACATGAGAATTACAACTCCGGAAGAACTGAAAAAATATGAAGGTGACGATAATTACAATATCAGCTCCTTCTCAGAAGCAAGACTGAATTACCTGCAGATCAATCCTTACGGACCTGCAAAAGACAAACTTACAGAAGATGCAAGAAAAGCGATCTTCCTTGCAATCAATGCAGATGAGATCATCGATACCGCATACGGAAGTGACGAACTTGCAACGGTTGCAAACAGTCTTCTGACACCAGATCAGTCTCTTTACAACAAAGACTGTAAAGGTTACGAGCAGGATCTTGAAGAAGCAAAGAAACTTGCCAAATCTTCAGGAATCGAAGGAACAACTCTGAAATATGTTTACAATGCAGACCGTCCGAACATGGAAGAAGTTGCAACAGTTCTTCAGCAGCAGCTCGCAGAAATCGGCGTAACGCTTGATGTAGAAGGTCTGGATTCCAACGCATTCTTCCAGAGATTCTTCGCAATTATGTTCCAGTCAGGGGAAGAAGATCAGTGGGATCTTGGTACAAATGGATGGGATTCTGAGCGTGGAAGCAGTCTTGGACAGGCTTACAGCTACATCAACAGCAGCTCCAAAGCATGGGGATTCAGTGATGAAGCCGGACAGCTTGCAGCAAAGGTAAACGCAGCAGCAGACAAAGACGAAGCAAAGCAGCTTGCAAATGATCTGCAGGATCTGACTTTATCAGAATACTGGGAATACCCACTTACTTACACCAATTATGTGATGGTATCTCAGAAAAATGTAACAGGTCTGGATGCAGTACCGGTTGTTCCGGAATTCGTTGATTACCTGAAGATCAAAGTAGACTAATTATATTGTATTTTAGCAGACGAAGAGGGGCTGAAGCACAAGATGACCTTTGTGCCGGTCCCTCTTTTAAAGGAGAAAAGAAATATGGCAAAATATTTCGTAAAGAAAGGGATTCAGCTGATTATTGTCACGATTTTGATTTCTTTTTTCTCATTTGCCGTGATCTATGCAGCACCGGGAGATATTTCCGGTATGTATTTGAATGAACAGATGTCAGATGAGGAAAAAGAAGCAATCAGAGAGAATCTCGGACTTAACAAAAGTATGCCGGAGCAGTATTGGGGATGGGCAAAAGAAGTGCTGAAAGGAGATTTCGGAATTTCTCTTGCAAACCATACTTCCGTATCTGAGCAGATCATCAAGCGTCTTCCGGCAACCCTGCAGCTGATGGGAGCCGCATTGGTTCTTTCTGTGCTTCTGGCAATCCCACTCGGACTCTGGTCGGGATACCGCAAGAATACCTGGATTGATAATATCATCAGTGGACTTTCCTATATTGGTATGTCAATTCCGTCTTTCTGGCTTGGAATGGTGCTGATCATTGTGTTTGCGGCGAAACTTCATATTCTTCCATCATCAGGTATGCATTCGGTGGGAAATGAATCGTTCCTGGATACGGTGAAGCATATGATCATGCCATGTATCACCCTGAGCCTTTCCAACCTGGCAGTCTTTATCCGCTATATCCGTTCTAATACGATCGGACAGCTTGGAGAAGAATACGTTCTTGCAGCAAAAGCAAAAGGAACGACAGGTGGAAAACTTTTAAAAAGACATATTTTGAAAAATACACTGCTTCCGATCATCACATTGCTTGGAATGAATCTGGCATCCATAGTCTGTGGATCGTTTATCATTGAAAGTGTTTTTGGATGGCCGGGAATAGGTACCCTTGCAATGACTGCGATCGGTGTCCGTGATTATCCGGTGATTATGGCATACGTCATGTTGTCCGGAATTATTCTGGTTGTCGGTAACTTTATTGCAGATATTCTGTATGCATTTGCAGATCCGAGAATCAAGAGGGAGGATATGGCAAATGACTGATACTAGATTTAAACGAATTGAAAAAAAGAAAACCCAGGAGTTGATTTCATATGATCACAGTGTGTGGAAAGATATCAAAAAAGAGCTTTTTTCCAATAAGATTGCACTGGTGAGTATCATCATTCTCCTGATCATTATCATAGCTTCCATTCTGGCACCGCTTAGTCCATATGATCCGAATAAGATCAATGTTGCTGAAAAACTGCAGGGAATCTCTGCAAAGCATATTTTCGGGACAGATGAATACGGAAGAGACTATTTTACCAGAGCACTTTACGGAGGACGTATTTCTCTTACGGTTGGTTTTTGTTCGATGATCATGACTGTAATCCTCGGAACGGCAATCGGTATTACTTCTGGATATTTTGGTGGAAAAGTGGATATGTTCCTGATGCGCTTCACCGATATTTTCCTGGCACTTCCGAGTATGCTTCTGATGGTTGTACTGAATACGATCTTGCGTCCGGGCCTGTTTACTCTGATCGCGGTACTCAGTCTTTTTTCCTGGGCACAGGTGGCGAGAATTACAAGGGCGGAAACCATGTCTGTCAAAGAAAGAGATTATGTGACCGCCGCAAGGAATCTGGGAGCCGGAAGTTTCCGGATTGCAGTGGAACATATTGTACCGAATATTATGGGACCGGTCATCGTAGCGGCAAGCCTTGGAATTGCCAATGCGATTCTGATGGAGTCGTCCTTAAGTTTCCTTGGACTTGGAGTACAGATTCCAAGAGCTTCCTGGGGAAGTATGCTGCAGAGTGCGCAGGGACATATTCTGGATGCACCGAGACTTGCGGTATTTCCGGGAGTTCTGATTCTGTGTACAGTACTGAGTTTCAATTTACTTGGTGATGTCCTTAGAACCGCACTGGAACCAAAGATTGTAAAGTAAGCCTGGAGGATAGAAGATGGAAAAATTATTGGAAGTAGAGAATTTATCTGTATCCTATTTTACATATGCAGGCGAAGTACAGTCTGTAAGAGGAATTTCATTTGATGTAAAAAAAGGAAAGACAACTGCATTGGTAGGTGAATCAGGATGTGGAAAATCCGTAACTGCCAAATCCCTGATGGGACTGATCGAGAAACCGGGAAAGGTAAAGCCGGAAAGTAAGATCATTTACCAGGGAAAAGAGCTTACCGGGTATACGGAAAAAGAGTGGAATACCTTCCGTGGAAAAGAATGCTCGATGGTTTTCCAGGATGCACTGGTATCCTTAAATCCGACGATGAAGGTTGGAAAGCAGATTGCAGAAAATCTGAAGAATCACGAGAGTAGTCTTTCGAAGGAAGAAATTTATCAGAAATCGTTGGAAATGCTGAAGCAGACCGGGGTTCCGGATCCGGAAGGGTGTATGAACAAATATCCCCATGAGTTATCCGGTGGAATGCGTCAGAGAGTGATGATTGCCTGCGCTATGGTGACACATCCGCAGCTTTTGATCGCAGACGAGCCGACAACAGCACTGGATGTGACAATACAGGCACAGATCATTGCGCTGATGGAAGAGTTGCAGGAAAAGCTTGGTATGTCCATCATTATTATCACACATGATCTTGGAGTGGTTGCAGATATGGCTGATGAGATCATCGTTATGTATGCCGGAGAAATCGTGGAAAGAGGAACGGCAAGGGATATCTTTTATCACCAGCAACACCCGTATACATGGGCACTTCTCCAGTCCGTTCCGCGGATCGATGATGAAGACAAAACAATTTTAAATACCATTGAGGGAAATATACCGGATATGATCTACCCGCCAAAAGGCTGCAGTTTTTGCACGCGCTGTCCATATGCAATGAAAATCTGTGAAGAAGAAAAACCGAAAGTTACGCACATTACGGATGAGCACAGCGTTGCGTGCTGGCTGATGGATCCACGTGCTGACAGAAGCGGTGTTCCGTTCGGGAGGACAGACGCATGATAGAAAAAGAAGTTGTATTAGAAGTAAAAAATCTGAAAAAATATTTTCCGGCAAGTCATAAACGTGTTTTAAAGGCAGTTGATGACGTGTCTTTTACGATTCATAAAGGAGAAACTTTCGGAATCGTAGGAGAATCAGGATGTGGAAAGACGACTTGCGGGAAAACCTGTACCGGAATCCTTACGAAGACAGACGGACAGGTGTTGTATCAGGGAAAAGATGTGCATCAGATGAGTAAAGCAGAGAGAAATGCATTTACACAGAAGGTGCAGACCATTTTCCAGGATCCGTATGCTTCGCTGGATCCACACCAGAAAGTGTATCAGATCGTAAGTGAAGGGATGCGGATCCATCATCTGACAAAAAGTAAAGAAGAAGAGCAGAAACGGGTGATGGAACTTCTAGAGATGGTTGGCTTAAATGCCGAGCATGCTACCAGAAATGTCCATGAATTTTCCGGTGGACAGCGCCAGAGAATCGGAATTGCAAGGGCACTTGCAGTTAACCCGGAATTTCTGTTCTGTGATGAACCGATTTCAGCACTTGACGTATCTATCCAGGCGCAGATCATGAACCTCCTGATGACCTTGCAGAAAGAACGGCATCTGACGATGCTGTTTATCGCCCATGACCTTGCCATGGTAAAGCATATTTCCGATAATATCGGAGTGATGTATCTTGGAAAGCTGGTGGAAATTTCACCGGCTGCGGAATTATATGAAAAGCCGTATCATCCGTACACGCAGGCACTTCTGGAGTCAATTCCGATCGCCGATCCGGATCTGGCAAAAAGCCGGGGACGTCATTTTCTCACCGGAGATGTGCCAAGCCCGATCGATCCACCAAAAGGCTGCCGTTTCTGCGGAAGATGTAGCAAATGCATGGATATCTGCCTGGAAGTCCGTCCGGAATTAAAAGAAGTATCCAAAGGTCACCAGGTGGCATGTCACCTGTATGATGACTAAAAGAAAAAAATGTATGTAACAGAGGAGAAAGAAAAATGAAGTACGATTTTACAAGTATTATTGACCGTAAAGGAAAAGATGCCCTTGCAGTGGATATCCTTCCAAATATGCTTGGGCCGGGGAAAAAAGTAGAAGTAAGAGAAGGGCTGGATTACATTCCGATGTGGGTTGCGGACATGAATTTTCCGGCACTCCCGAAGATCACCGAAGCGATCATTGAAAGAGCGAAACATCCGACCTATGGATATTTTATTACCAGAGATGAGTATTACAACAGCATCATCAAGTGGCATGAAGAACGGAATCATGTGACCGGACTGAAAAAAGAACATATCGGTTATGAGAATGGAGTTTTAGGTGGCGTGGCAAGTGCACTTCACGCGGTCTGCTCACAGGGTGATAATGTCCTTGTCCATGCACCGACTTACATAGGATTTACCGGCACACTGAATAATAATGGCTACCATATCATCCACAGTCCGCTGAAAAAGGACGAAGAAGGCATCTGGCGGATGGACTTTGAGGATATGGAAGAGAAGATCGTGAAAAACAAGATCCATGCAGCCGTTTTCTGTTCACCGCACAATCCGACCGGTCGTGTATGGGAGCGCTGGGAAATCGAGAAAGCAATGGAAATCTATAAAAAATACGATGTGACCGTCATTTCCGATGAAATCTGGTCCGATATTATTTTATATGGAAACGAACATATTCCAACCCAGTCTGTATCTGAAGATGCAAGAAACAGAACGATTGCTTTATACGCACCGTCAAAGACCTTCAACCTTGCCGGACTGATCGGAAGCTATCATATTATATACAACAAACGTCTGAAAGACAGAGTTTTAAAAGAGTCCTCCCTCTGCCATTACAATTCGATGAATGTGCTGTCCATGCATGCACTGATGGGTGCGTATACACCGGAAGGACAAGAATGGGTAGGCGAGCTTCGAGAAGTGATCGGGGAAAATGTCGCTTATGCATGTGATTATATCGACAAACATTTTGAAGGTGTTTCCGTAACCAGACCGCAGGGAACCTATATGCTGTTTGTTAACTGTGAAGAATGGTGCAAGGCACATGATAAGAGTCTGGAAGACGTTCTGAAGATGGGATATGAAGCAGGTGTGTTCTGGCAGAACGGAAAGCCATTCCATGGTGAATGGTATATCCGTATGAACCTTGCACTGCCGACATCCAGAGTGAAAGAAGCATTTGACCGTCTGGATAAATATGTATTCAATGCTTAAAATGCATACAATAAAGGAGGAAAAGAAAAATGGAATTAGTAAAAGAGCTGCCGGAGATTTTTGAAGAATTTGCAGAGCAGAGACAGAGATCTTTCCTGGTAATGAAAGAAGTAAAGGACAAAGGAATTCCGGTTGTAGGTGCGTACTGTACCTACTTTCCACAGGAAATCGCAATGGCTATGGGAGCAGTTACCGTAGGACTTTGCTCTACATCCGATGAAACGATCCCGATCGCAGAAAAGGATCTGCCGAAGAATCTGTGCCCGATGGTAAAGGCAAGTTACGGTTTTGCCGTATCTGACAAATGTCCATTCTTCTATTTCTCAGACGTGGTAGTCGGAGAGACAACCTGTGATGGAAAGAAAAAGATGTACGAACTGATGAAAGAATTCAAAAATGTCTATATCATGGAACTTCCAAACTCACAGAGAGAAGATTCCCTGGAACTGTGGACAAAAGAGATCATCCGTTTCAAAGAATATCTGGAAAAGACATTTAATGTAGAGATCACAGAAGAAAAAGTGCGCCATGCTGTTCATGTATCCAACCAGGGACGTATTGCACTGAAGAAATTCTACGAAGTTATGAAAAATGATCCAGCTCCGATGAACGGTTCCCAGCTGTTCGGTGTTCTCTATGGAAGCCAGTTCAAATTCGACAAAGAAAAAATGCCGGCAGAAATTGATGCCCTTCGTGAAAAGCTGATGAAAGAATACGAAGAAAAGGAAAAACCAGAGAGAAAGAAACGTATCCTTTTAACCGGATGTCCAAGCAGCGGTGCACCGATGAAGGTTGTAAAAGCCATCGAAGAACACGGTGGAAATGTTGTAGTCTATGAAAACTGTGGAGGTGCAAAATCTGTTGACCGTCTCATCGATGAAGATGCAGAGGACATCTACAAAGCAATTGCAGAGAGATATCTTGCAATCGGATGTTCCGTTATGACACCAGATAACAACCGTATTGAACTGATGGGAAGACTCCTTGAAGAGTATAATATCGAGGGTGTAGTAGAAATGACACTTCAGGCATGTCATACTTACAATATTGAGGCAAAGAGCATTGAGAAATTTGTAAAATCTAAAGGACTTCCGTATATCCATGTAGAGACCGATTATTCTCAGGCAGATATCGGACAGCTGGATACACGAATTGCTGCATTTTTAGAGATGATCTAGGATTCAGAATGTATCAAATTTAAAAGAATGTGTCCCGGTATTCTGAAAAAGTGGATGGGATTCTAACAGATTTATGTTATAATAGAAATTAACAGGCAGGGAACAGGCATCAGTCTGTTCCCTGTGTATATTTACAGGTATATGGAGAATATACCGGAATTTTTTCAGAGAGCAGCTAAGACTGAGGCGAAGCCTTTGAAAAAATTTTACCAGATTGAATAAAATAAAAGAGGTACTGAATATGACAATCGAAGAACGCGCAGCAAAAGCTGCAGATTTAAAAACTGCCGGAGCATGCAACTGTTCCCAGGCAGTGGTAAAAGTATTTGAAGATAAGCTTTCATTGGACGATGAGACACTGATGAAATTAACCGCAGGCTATGCAGCTGGAATGGGATGTCTGGAAGCAACCTGCGGGGCACTCATAGGAGCTGTGATGACCGCCGGAATCCTGACCGCCGGAGCCGGAACGCCTCGTTATTCCAAAGAAATCCTTGCAAAGTTTCAGCAAAAATGCGGAGCAACGATCTGCAGGGAGTTGAAGGGCGTCGGCACAGGAAAGGTACTTTGTGAATGTCCGGAATGCGTAAGAAATGCGGTGCTTGCACTAGGAGAAGTAATGGGGATTGAATAAAAGGATAGGGATTTCTCCGCCAAATTCAAATCAGAATTAGTGATTGAACTGCTCAAAGGAGAAAAAGACTTAAATACAATCGCAACCGAAAACAATATTCAGCCGAATCTTCTCCGAAACTGGAAGAAGGAGTTCCTCGATAAAGCATCCGTAGTTTTTGATGACACACGAGAGGATAATCTGAAAGAAAAACTCGCTTTAGAGCGCAAGGAAAAAGCTGAATATGCGAAAAAAGTTGGTCTGCTCACCAAGAGGTGGTTTATTATTTTGCGACAGAAAAAGAGAATCAAAAAATATCAGAAAGGGCGTGTGAAAAAACGAGAGTTTTTTCATGCGTCCTTCTCTACAAATATAAATGGCGATTGTAAAGTTCACCTGTTTTGTTTTATCATTGTTTTTCATTTGTTTTATTACATGTGTTGTTATTAATTCACAATAGTTATACAAAAGTAATCGCGCATATATTCCTTGTTTAATAAAATCTGGTTTTCGTGCATGGAAACTTGTTAATCCTATGGCATATTTTAATTCTCTGAATGAAGTTTCTATTCCCCATCTCAAATAAAAGTTTTGAAATCAATTTTCCGTTTTCGAGAGAAATCGACATTGGGGTTTCGAAGAAATAAACATGGATTGTTAGCTAATTCCGAAATATGATTCTTTAGAGAATCTGAAACTTGATTAATATAATTGCTCATATGCGTTACATCCTTGCAATCAAGATGTTCTTAATTACAAAGGCCCTAGCATCATTTCTGATGCTAAGATCTTGATTGGTCATCTTAACTTAATGACATTGCCTTGTGGAGTCTCTTTTTTTTCTGCAAAAACATGAAGATATTTGTTCCTGTTATAAAAAAATCTATATTGTAAAGATTGGAGTCGCAAGTTAATATATGATACATATGGCGGAATGAAGAGATCTATTTTCTGTAAAAAAGTATAATGAGAATATGAGTATCCGTAAAACGAAAGGAGATAGAAGATGAAGATAAAATCAGTTGCAGTTTTAGGTGCAGGGGCGGTAGGCTCCTATGTGATCTGGGGACTTTCACAGAAACCGGAAGTCCGGCTTGGCGTGATTGCCGAGGGAGAAAGAGCGGATCGTCTAAGGAAAAATGGATGTGCGGATAATGGCAGGATTTACCATCCGGAGGTGTGGTCACCAGAAGAAGCACATAATGTGGATCTGCTGGTGGTTGCTTTGAAATACGGTTCACTGGAAGGCACATTGAAGAGTATACAAAAAACAACGGGTGAACATACAGTGGTCATGAGCCTGATGAATGGAGTCGACAGTGAAGAAATAATCGGAAGAACAGTGGGCACGGAGCATGTCTTACCGGCACTGATCAAAGTGGCTTCACACAAAGAGGATGATGGTTATCATTTTGATCCGCTGACCACACTGGAAATTATTTTTGGAGAGCCATCTGCACCGTTTGACAGTGAGCGTGTGAGAGCGGTGGAAGCGTTGTTTACAGATACTGGGATTCATTTCCGGTCGACCGAGTACATTCAGGAGGAGATATGGTGTAAATTTCGCCTGAATGTATACAACAATCTGCCGCAGGCAATTCTGGGGACAAGCGTTGGATGTTACCGCGACAGTGTCCACATGAAAGCAATCAGTGATGGATTAAAGAGAGAACTGGAAATGGTAGCGAAGGCAAAAGGAATCGATATGAGTAAAACAGGAAGTTCATCCGGACGCGGAAGCGTAGTTCCTCCGACAGCCAGATATTCTACCTTACAGGATCTGGATGCCGGACGTCATACGGAAATCGATATGTTCTCCGGTGCGCTTGTGCGGATGGGAAAGGAGCTTGGAATCCCTATGCCGTACAATGAATATACTTATCATATGATCAAAGCGCTGGAAGAGAAAAATGATGGTAAATTCAATTATACCGGGAATCAAAAACCAATCATCGAAATAACTGTAAATGAGAATGCTGTGATACACTTTGAACTCTGGCCGGAAATCGCACCGATTGCCTGCGGAAGTGTTATGCAGCTCGCAGAGAAGAAAATATTTGACAGAAGAGCCATTGAACGTCTGGAACCGGGATTTGTCCTCCAGCCACTGTTTTTTGATGGTGTTGATCCACAGATCGATATCATGGTCGAACCGGAATTTAAAACCAATCCTGAAAATGCCAAAATCGTTTTTGAACGGGGGATTGTTGCCATGGCAGGAGATCCAGAGAACAGTTCTGGCAGCCAGTACTATATCACTCTTGCTGCTTCTGAGAGATTGAATGGTAATTTCACTGTAATCGGAAAAGTGATCGATGGCTGGGATGAGATTGAACGACTGGAACATGTAGAAGTAGAAGAAGCCATTGAACCGCAGTCAGGATTTGTCTATCACAGACCGGTAAAAACCGAGATGATCACGAAAGTCAGACGCATAAAATAAAAAATAAATCCTTCAATAACGGAGATGTGTTATACTATAACCAGCATGTATTGAAAAATACAACATAATCCAAGGAGGAAACCAAAATGGGGAAAAAACGGATTCGGGACTTTGGGATTGTACCCGGAAGAGTAAAAACAGGAGAAAGGAATGCGATTACGGACGTGCCAGGTGTACGGGTAGGGCATTGTACGGTGAAGACAGAAGAAAATCATACCGGTGTAACCGTGATCGTTCCTGGACCGGACAATGCATTTGCCAAGCACTATACGGCAGCTGCATACATTCATAATGGATTTGGAAAAAGTGCTGGCGTGGTGCAGGTAGAGGAACTGGGGACCCTCGAGACACCCATTGCTCTTACCAATACCTTAAATGTCGGAAAGGTTTTGGATGCAATGGTTGATGTCGTGATCGAACAGAGCCGTAAGGACGGAATTGAGCCACAGAGTATCAATCCGGTTGTTGGCGAGTGCAATGACTGCCGGATCAATCATATCCAGAAACGGGCGATTGGCGAAAAGGAAGTGCGTGAGGCTTTTGCGGCAGCATCAGAAGAATTCGAAGAAGGTGATGTAGGTGCCGGTGCCGGTACGACATGCTATGGCATGAAGGGGGGAATCGGTTCTGCATCCCGCGTGATCACGATTGGTGAAAAAGAATACACCATTGGTGTTCTGGTTCAGTCAAACTTTGGTGCAACGGAAGATTTTGTACTGAACGGAGAAGCTGTTGGTCCGAAGATTCTGGAATGGAAGCAGGAAAAGAGTGATATGGCTGCATCTGAAGAAGATAAAGGTTCTATTATGAGTATTCTGGCTACAGACCTTCCAGTGACAAGTCGTCAGCTCAAACGGATTCTGAAAAGAACCGGTGTTGGTATCGCACGAACCGGCGGTTACACAGGCCATGGCAGCGGAGAGGTTATGATCGGATTTACGACTGCAAACAGAATCCCATCCGGTTATGAGGAGGAACTTGTGCAAATATCAGCAATTCCGGAAAATATAATCGACCGTGCTTTCCTTGCTGCGGCAGAAGCAGAGCAGGAGGCAATCTTGAATTCCATGACCGCCGCAGAGCAGATACGTGGAATTGCAGGTGAACTGTATTACAGTCTTGCAGAATACCTTGAAGATAGAGAAAGCTAAAGACTGTACAAAAGAATAAGTGTAATATCTAAATCCAAACCTGGTTACAATCCTTGAAAATGACTATCATTTCCCAAAAGCATCTAATCTTGCGGAGGAGACAAATACGATGTGTAATTTAAGTGAAGGAATTTACGAAAAAGGCATAGAAGAAGGTATAAGCAAAATTGTACAGTCTGGATTACGAAAAGGATTAACTTGTGAATTCATTGCAGATAAATTCGATATTCCGATCGAAACTGTTAAGCAAATTGCAGAAGAAATGCCTTGTACTATGTAACAGTAAAAGGGCGTGTGAAAAAACGAA
>NZ_JAQDGZ010000032.1:0-27476 GCF_027663865.1 Coprococcus sp. AF99-45 | reverse complement strand
GTCGGTTTAATAAAATTTTAGATGGGAAAGAAGGAAAAGCAACAGAAACAAAGCTGGAGCGAGGGAGAAAATTGATCAGGGAACTGCTTGCTGATAAAAAAGAAATTTCAATCAGGGAATTAGATGAAAAAGCAAAGGAACAGGGAATTTCTGGAAGAACCATGTGTGATGTAAGAAGCCGGATGAAGAATGAGTTGGAGTATCGAGTAAATGAAAAACAGGAAAACAGTATTCGATTAAAAGAATGATGGGTGGCAGAGTCATTGAAGCAAATACAGATTTTCATAGATACCCTATCTGCCACCTGCCGTCTGCCAGCGTATGAATATTTTCAAGCATCAGGAGTAAGTAAAAGTAGATTGACAGATAATATAAAAAGCGTATTATAATAATAAGAGGTGGGATTTCCCACACAAATGCTTGCGTAGGAGGTGTTGGTAATGGAAGTAATGAAAGATTATGTTGCCCATCTGGATAACAAAAAAAGAATTACGCTCAGAGGAGCTGCTTATCAGTATTACAATGTAAAAGAATACGGAAATGGCTGCATTATTCTGGAACCTCGGGAACTGGCAGTGCCAGAGAGCATTTCAGCCAGAACTCTGGCAGATATGGATCGTGCAGTAAGTAACTTTAAGAGAGGCGATGTTTCCCCGGCTATTGACCTGTCAGATTTTTAAAAGGAATAAGAGATGAATTTTAATATACGAATGGGAATTCCTGAAATGCAGGAACTTTGGTTAGATCTGCAGGAGAAATATCGTTCCGGTAATATAAAAAAGAAGGAAGAACAGTTGTATAAAAAATGGGGAAAGGCTTTAAAGCTGTTGTCGGCTGATCCGGGTTATCCGAGTCTTCAAACCCATGAAATAGAGCCATTATCCAGACGTTATGGAATGAAAGTGTGGCAATCATATCTGGAAAATAAAACCAGTGGCGCAATGAGAATGTACTGGGTTTATGGACCAGACCAGAAAGATATTACAATTATCGGACTGGAACCACATCCGGAAGATAAGAAAAATGGCGCATACGACCGAATTTCACTGTCGGATTTGTAGAATAAAACTGAATATAGAATTTAACACGAGCAGTTAGTCTATGAAAAATAGGTTAGCTGCTTTCATGCAAAAAAGGAGGTGCCGTGTATGGGATATGCACGTAAAGATGTAGAGAAAACAAAGAAAATAGCAAAGAAATACAAAATGACTGTGACAGAAGTTGTCTTGCAGGGACTGGAAAAAGTATTGAACAGACCTGAATAATATATAGTCCTTCCTTTATTTGAAGGAGGATTTTATATGGCACAGACAGAAAAGATCTGCGGAGCAGAGTCTTGCGGAAAGGTGAATCACAGAGACGTTCAGACGGGAGATATGTATATACTTATACGGATCCACTCGGAAGACGTAAATATGTTTATGCACAAGACCTTGTAACGCTTTGGGAAAAAGAAGCACAGCTCATGAAAGATCAGATGGACGGTCTGGATATCTATGCAGAAGCGACAGAGGAGAAAAAACAGGAAACATTTGAACATTTGACTGCAACAATGGATATATTTTAAGAAGGGCTTATGAACACTTTCATCTGACAACAGAAATAACTAAATGACATCAAATTGACAACAGATATGATTTGACAATGATTCATCATGTACGGTGATGAAGAGAAGACAATTTAATAGAAGATAGATTATTTGTATGAGAGGTCTAGAATATACAATATCAGGATTTGGAAAATTTCTTATTGTGATAGCAGTAAGTATTCTGGGAATTTCTTTATATAGAAAAATATAATAAAGGAAGTCAAAAAATAATGTTTTGGTGTACAGAACAGGATTTTTTGATTTTAGAAAGAAACACTTATCAAATTAGAATGCAGGCGTGTAAATGAGAAAATACATAACAAAAGCAAGTGAAAGAATAGGGGTAGAGAGTACATCCAGGGATGGAAAGAGGGCACAAGTTGTAAGTTATAGTACTTGTGAAAATTTTATAATCAGATTTTGTGATGGGAAAGAAATGAAGTTAAAAAATTGGAGATACTTTATTGAGGGAAACTTCAACTATGAAAAACATTTTAAAGCTTCAAGAAATAGAGAAGAGCGAATTGGCGAGAAAAAGGTAATGAATAATGGATTGACTGCTGAGGTTATTGAATACAGGGGGAGTCATGATATGGATATTTTGTTTGAAGATGGAGGAAAAAGAACGGGAGTATCCTGGCGGGATTTTTGTATCGGTAGTATTGCACATCCTACAATTCCTGGAGGAAATGTATCACAAAATGAATTGGTATTAAGATTTTATTTAGAGTCATTGGGGTTTGTTCGAATTCCACAACGTTCAAAGCGTTCTGACAGAGTTGGTTTAGAAGGGAAAGAGCTTGATTTATATAATGATAAGCTGAAAATAGCGATTGAGTATGATGGTGAATATTCTCATACTAAAAATAAAGATGATGAAGGAAAGAATAAAATAGTTGAAAAGTTGGGAATAAAACTTTATCGTTTTAGAGAACCGGGATGTTCTGGTGTTAGTGGAAGAAACTATATTTTAGAGGATAGTAGATTTATGTCAGCTTCATTGGAATGTTGCCTGAAAAGTTTTGTCAGAGATGTTCTCAAAAAGGATGATAAGTTTATAAACTTTGAGAAAGATAAACGTACAATAAAGGAATATGTATCAAATAATAAACGTGCAACGATTCATTTATATGAAAAGAAAAAAATGAATAATGGTATGGTTGCAGAAATCATTAAAATGTCTAGTTGTCGAAATATCACTGTACAGTTCGAGGATGGAGAAATTGTATATCATAAATGTTATCAAAGTTTTGTTAAAGGAAATATTTCACATCCCAAAGATACAAGTCTGGCAAAAAAGAATCAAAGATTAAATTTACGAAAACAAATGAAGAACGGGATGATGGCAGAAGTGATTGAATATAATTTGAGTAATGATATCAAAGTGAAGTTTGATAATGGAGAAATAGTAAAAACAAGATGGGAAAGATTTAGTACAGGTAGTGTAGCAGTGCCTTCCTGTTATGCAAGAAATCATATAGGGGATAAAAAAATTCAAAACAGAGGTAATGAGGAGGCGGAGATTATTGAAGTAAAAGATGCAAATCATATCACCGTTAAATTTAAAGATGGCACTATTGTGAAAGATAGAAAAAATGAGGATTTTATTCACGGAGCTATAGGTAAACCTGGGATTCCGCAACTGAGGCGTACTTTGAAAAATGAACGGTTATGGACAGAGAAGATAATGAGAAATGGAATGAAAGCTAAAATAGTTAGATATGGTTCTGCAAATGATATTGATATTAAGTTTTCAAATGGAACAATAGTTATGCATAAAACATATGCAAATTTCTGCTCTGGAAGTGTGGCATGTAAATAATGAGGAAAACAATTCGCAAACGTGCTCACTTGAGTCAGGAAGTGCTGATGAGAATATAGAAACAATGAAAGCGTATATGTGTAAGCAACGAGGAATGCACCTTGGTTCGAAGATTTCCAGAGAAGAAATTACAAAAAAAGTAAATCAGAGCAAATATGAAAAATACTGCTATATAACCAATAGGCTCAGAAGGAAACAATTCCCTCTGGACCTTTTTTAATATTCCTCGAAAATTGAGAATTACATATGTTCAATTCTTTGTATTAGGTATATATTTTGAAAAGTTATCCGGTTATACTGACAATATCAAAAGGGAGAACTGTCAGAATGAGGTAAGCAGATGGATACAGCACAGAGAATAAGGTTAATTCGGATGATTGAAAAAATAGAGAAGAACCCAGAATTCAGTAGTAAAATCGGTGTGAGAAATACATCTGAGTTTGTATCAAGTAAACAATCAAAAAAATGAATGATTCAAATCATAACAGGAGTCAGAAGGAGTAGAATATGTTATCGTTATTATTTACTATATGCATGATCTGGTTTATTGGAAAATTTTTTATATTTGGTGTAAAAGCATCCTGGGGAATCTTAAAGTTGCTCTGTACAGTTGTATTTTTTCCGGTGATTTTGATAGGAATGGTTGTTGGTGGACTGATTTATATTGCATTTCCATTGTTGATCATCGGCGGAATCATTGCACTTATATCATCTAACTCATAAAAATACGAGGAGGGAAGAAATTATGGGATATGATATAGAAAAAGAGAAACGAGAAGCGATTGAAGCAGGACAACGAGCGTTAAGTAGTCTTCGGACAGCAAAAGAAAACCTGAACAGTGCAAAAAATTGGGGACTGGTGGATATGTTTGGCGGTGGATTCTTTTCTACGATGTTGAAACACTCCAAGATGGATCAGGCCAGACAAAATATGGAACAGGCGAAATATGATCTTCGTAATTTCAGTAGGGAATTAAATGATGTGAACATGGCTTGTAATCTGAACATCAATACTGGAGATTTCTTATCCTTTGCAGATTATTTTTTTGATGGATTTGTTGTGGATTGGATGGTGCAGGATCGAATCAATAATGCCAGACATCAGGTGGAAGAAGCTATCCGCAGAACGGAATACATCATAAACCAGTTACAGTATATGTAAAGGAAAGAGGCAGTGGACCATAAATAGGTTCGCTGCCTTGTTTTTCATACTTATTTCTGTTTCTTTTTTTCTTCTCTGAGCAATTCGATGTTTAGTCCCTGCTCTCCGGCTGTTTTATCAACCCAGAGATTCAGGGAATCTATTGCCAGAGAAATTTCATCCAGTTTGTTACTGATAAAAGCAAAATCCTTGATCTCATCATCGCTGATCTTACCGTCACGGGCAATCTGGATCAGACGTGTGGTAAGAGGATTAATCTCATTCAGACTGGCAATGGTTTCCAGGATTATATTGGATAAATCAGAAACTTCGACCTCCGGGACATAACGATGACCGATTTCGCATTTATGAGAGCAGTAATAATTGCAGAGATCCGGGCGCTTGTAAGCATCAGCCATCTGGATGATATCGTAAGGTGTGGGTTCCTGCATTTCATATTCAAACTTTTCAATTTTAGAATCAGAAACAGCAGTCATTTTTTCACTGGCTTCTGATCTGGTGAGACCGGCTTTTTCCCGGCAAATCTGATAAATTGTCTTATTTTCTCTCGTAGATTGTTTCCCCATGAGAATAACCTCCCTGTATATCGCGAACATGAGGATTATCAGGCATTAAGTCCACATGCTGTGCGTGTATTTCCTTTATAGATTTTATTATACTTGAAGCATCAGTAAACAACAAGATTATAAATGGATAGGAAGCCAGAAAGACTACTGGTTGCTGAAAATCAGTATAAAGAATTCAAAAAGTCAGGGAAAAAACCAAGTGATTTTTGCAAGGAAAATCTTAGAATGTCTGACGTAAAATCATATGATTACGTGTTTAATTATTTTTCTAATTCCGGGATTCTTGTGGAAGCAATAAAAGAGTATCATAGAACAGCTAAGATTCCAAAAGGTGAATATACGCTGCTCGATTTGTTAAAATAAAAAAATTGCCTGGTTCAGAAAAATAAAAGATAATTCAAGATGCGGAAACCCTTAAAAAATCAAGGACTTCCGCACTTTTTTGTTTACAGAAAAATAATTTTGTAATCGCATACGCCAAATAGCAGAACACTAAGACGGAATCAATACACATGCACAATATCCGCTGGCAGGTTGAAAACAGTAGATGGTCAGAGTCTTGTCGATTTCCGGACTATAATCCTGCAGGATATGTTTATTGCCGTTTAATGCTACATCCGCATAAGTAACAAGCCATTTTTTATCCCCATTTTCAAAGACTTCATAAAAGGAATGATTCAACATTTCTGAAACGGGAACGCCCTCAACAACAGCTATTTCATCATTACAGTAACGGAATACAAAGTCTACACCATGTCCCTCCGCATCAAATACAAGTTCAATAATACAAAAAGCAAGTGGCATATCATTGAGAAAGCTACAGCTATCAAATAATTGAAGTGAGCTGTCTTCTGAAACCTCCGAATAGTTCTGCACATTTAAACCAAGTGACTTACGGATTTGTTTGTGCTGACTCAGATTACGTTTTCTTCCTTGAAAGACAGCACCATCAGTCATTGTATAAAGTCCTTCGTCGGATATATGAACAATTTGATTTTTTCGAAGAACAACGCCCTTTGAGATATTTAGAAAATCTTCTTCCGGCAAGTAGAGCATAAGTTCTTTTATCGGGATTGTAGTCGCAATGCTCTCTCCCGAGGAAAACGTAATGATTGTGTGAGGATTCTGTCTGGTAAGGTAAAAAATATCTGAAATTTTGATATTTTTTCGTTCGAAATATAGTGGAACATTATAACACATAGATATTAATTTTTTAACTTGCCTTTTGAGAGAGGAGAAAATTCTTTTTTCAAAGGGCTTTTTCTATTTATGCGGATATTCGTAACTACAAGATAAAGCCCAAATTTCATATACTCTAAGTACATTGAAAAATTTGCTTCCAAGTACAAATTATACTTGCCGATAAAAGAAGAACTGAAAGCGGAGATTGAAACTCAAAAGGCAATGTTTTATCTTCAGCAGCAGGACAAGCGAAGCAAATAGAGAATTAACTGTAAAAAGTTAGAGCTCCATTTGTGTGTTCCATGGGCGCGCTCTAGCAGGTGCAAGACTAGAATACAAAAAATAGATTTGCGAATGAAAAGTGTGCTATAGTTATAAAAGATAAATCAGAAGAAGTCAGGAGGAAGAATGCAATGAAAGACGAAAAATCTAAAATAACAGCAGTTGCCATTGAAAAAATGATTGATTTTTATCAGGGGAATTTGAGAGATATCGAACATTTCCTGAAAGTATGGGCGTATGCAAAGACGATAGGGGAGCAGGAAAGTGTGGATGAAAACACACAGGGAATTCTTGAACTTGCAGCTGTGGTGCATGATATATCCTGTCCGCTTTGCCGTGAAAAATATGGAAACACAAATGGTAAAAATCAGGAACTTGAAAGTGAACCGCTGGTAAAGGAGTTTTTTGAAGGAATGCCTGTATCAGAACAGAAAGTGGAGCGTATTATCTGGCTGGTCACACATCATCATACATACACCAATATAGATGGGATTGATTATCAGATTTTAATAGAGGCAGATTTTCTTGTAAATGCAAGTGAGAGTAATTTTTCAAAAGTGTCGATTGAAAATGCGAAATCCCGTATTTTTAAGACGGCAGCGGGATGCAGATTGTTGGAATCAATATTTTTAAGAGAAGAATAATGAAAAGCATTACATTGGAGAATAATTTATGGCACAATCAAAACAGGATGAACTATACAAAGCACTGCAACAGAAAGGCTATCCGGACAGCCTTTGCAGGGAAATTGCTTATAAACAGATGAACACAGATTATACAGCAACAAGAATGCTCGGCTATCTGTACCGCATATCAGATCCGCGACCGGAAGATGTGGTGGATGAGATGCTGGCAATTCTAAGCGATCGGAACGCAATTATCCAGAAAAAAGAATTGGAACATGCGCAGGCAACGATCAATAAGGTGTATCGCGAAGGTCTGTAAAAGGTGATCAGATTAAATATACGGATGAAAACAGGGGAAAAGAAATGCTGAACGTAATAGAAATCAAAGACTTTAATGCGCCGGAATTGGATATTTATGCCAGGTGCACAGAAGCACGGCTTCTGAATAAAGATCACCCAGAAGAGGGAATGTTCATTGCGGAAAGTCCGAAGGTGATCGGCAGAGCGTTGGATGCAGGTTATGAGCCATTGTCTGTTCTTGTTGAAAAGAAGCAGATGGAAGAGAATGAAGAAACAAGCCAGATTATGAACAGATTTGATGATACGAAAGTATCGATTTTTACAGCGGATTTTGAGGTGCTGACTAAATTGACAGGCTTCAAACTGACCAGAGGAATGCTTTGCGCAATGAGACGGAAACCGCTTCGAAAATTTCAGGATCTGTGCGATGGGATAAACAGAATCGCGATTCTTGAAAATGTGCAGAATCCGACAAATGTAGGAGCAATTTTCCGGTCTGCAGCGGCTCTTAATATGGAGGCGGTACTTCTGAGTCCGGGATGCAGTGATCCGCTTTACAGACGGGCTTCCAGGGTGAGTATGGGAACCGTATTTCAGATTCCGTGGACATTTATCCGGGATAGCAATGAAATGCGGTGCAAGCGGGAAGTAATCTGGCCAAAACAGGTGATTGCAGAATTGAAAAAGCTTGGCTATAAGACGGCAGCACTTGCGCTGACTGATGATTCGGTCAGCATCGATGATTCGGAACTGATGAAGGAAGAAAAGTTGGCAGTTATTCTTGGAAATGAAGGTGAAGGACTGGAAAACGAGACAATAGCGCTATGTGATTATACGGTTAAAATTCCGATGACACATGGCGTTGATTCGCTGAATGTGGCAGCGGCGAGTGCGGTGGCATTCTGGCAGCTTGGGAAAATAATTCTGTAATGGTAACCGTATTGTATCAGATGACACGGAGGAGGGAAAAGATTTGACAGAACGTTTTCGGAAGATTGATGCAGCAATCGTAGAGTCGAATGCAAAAACGTAGAATTTACACCTTTGGAAGATATGATATTTTTACAGTACTGCTGCCAGAAGGAGATACAACCATAACATTATTGTGTGAAAGAGTAAATTCCACCGCCCAGTTTTGTAAATTGTTGAAAGAAATATATTGTTATATGATTACGTAAGTGATATACTTAAGCATAAGAGAACCGTGTAAAATTACAGTTTGCTTTTTGCACGGTTTTCTTTATACTAGATGGTTAGTTGAAACTAACACAATGAAAGTATGAAAGATTATAGAATAACATATATTAGGTATTAGGCAATATAATCAATAAGCTATAGAACTAATACTATACCGCTGAAGATAATTATTTTTGCCAATGAATTTTTTCGAGCATATATGGAAGGAAAATATAATGCGAATAAATATTTTTGAAGGTATACTGATTCCGTTTGTTGGAACAACGCTAGGTGCAGCATGCGTGTTTTTTATGAGAAAAACACTTGGCAAGTTACTGCAACGTGCACTTGCAGGGTTTGCAGCAGGTATAATGGTTGCGGCTTCAATCTGGAGTCTTCTGATTCCGGCAATTAAACAATCTGAAAATATGGGAACTTTATCGTTTGTTCCTGCAGTTGCTGGGTTCTGGATTGGTATATTGTTTTTGCTCGCACTTGATCATTTGATTCCGCATCTTCATGTTGGAAGTGATCAGGCAGAGGGACCGAAAAGCAAACTTGGCCGTACTACGATGATGGTGTTGGCAGTTACATTACATAACATCCCTGAAGGTATGGCAGTTGGTGTAATGTATGCTGGATTTCTTGCTGAAAATGCACAGATTACAGCAACAAGTGCACTTGCTTTATCACTTGGAATTGCTATCCAGAATTTTCCAGAAGGAGCGATTATATCCATGCCGCTTAGGGCAGAGGGTGAAAGTAAGAGAAAGGCATTTCTGGGAGGTGTACTTTCAGGAGTCGTTGAACCGATTGGAGCAGTAATGACGATTCTTGTCGCACAGCTGGTAATCCCGGCATTACCATATTTACTCAGCTTTGCAGCAGGAGCCATGTTATATGTCGTGGTTGAAGAACTAATTCCGGAAATGTCTCAGGGACAGAACTCGAATATCGGTACGCTTTTCTTTGCACTTGGATTTAGTTTGATGATGATCTTGGATGTGGCACTGGGGTAAGAGGAGAGGAATGATTCTTATGAGAATATTGATTTATGGTGCTGGTGTGATCGGCTCCTTGTATGCAGCTTTATTTGCAGAAGCCGGTTATGATACAAGTATTTATGCCAGAGGGAAAAGATTTGAGGCTTTAAGAAATAATGGATTGCTATATAAGAAAAATCAGGAAGTAAATCCGAAAGAACTAAGCAGTTTTCAGAGATATTGAGGCATGCTCATATACCATACCAGAAAGTAACGGATATGCATCTATGGCAGCTTTGTCATCTTGCTATGGTGGTACCGATTGCGGATGCGTATTATGAATCAGACGATCCGGAGAAAGTGGAAAAAGAATGGAAAATTATGAGGAAAACAGCGGAAAGGCTGAAAAGAAATTTTAACTTTTTGCGAAAACAAAAGGGTAAACTGTCACCATGGAAAATGAATATTTTTCGCTTTTTGCCATTGTCATTTCTGACGATTATGCTGGCAGTTACATTTGGAAGTAGTTTTGGAGATAAATTTATGTATCAACATGCCAGGAAGGCACCAGATGAAATGAGGGAATTGCATAAGCAGTTTTATGCTTATATGAAAAGAATGAAGAAATGCGGATGCAAGACGAAAAAGGTACTGTGATTGGAGAAAAAGTATGAAAAATGAAGAATATAAAAAATTGTCAATTAAAGAGTTTACAAAAGCAGCAGGAAGATATGAAAGTAGCCATGCTGGTATTTACGAAATGTGCAAGAAGGATTATCCGGATATTCTGGAAGAATTAGAGAAGGAGCCATTTAGAGATTTATTGGATGCAGGCTGCGGACCTGCTCCGATGATTTCTTTATTAGCAGAAAAATATCCAGACCGACATTATACAGGACTGGATCTGACTCCTGCCATGATTGAACAGGCAAAAAAGAAAAATATTTCAAATGCAACATTTGTTGTAGGAGACTGTGAGAACTTTCCTTTTGAAAAGGATTCATTTGATGCAATTATTTGTTCTATGAGCTTCCATCATTATCCAGATCCACAGGCATTTTTTGACAGTGTGAAAAGATGTCTTCGCCCAAATGGAAGATTGATACTGAGAGATGTGACCAGTGACAATAAAGTATTGGTATGGCTAATGAATACATTGGAAATGCCGTTGGCAAATATATGCGGACATGGAGATGTCCAAGTGCCAACAAGAGATGTGGTCATAAAATGTTGCAAAAAAGCAGGATTAAAAGTAGAAAAATTTGAAATTCGTAAAGGTATGCGAATGCATTGTGTTGTGAGAAAACCTATGGGAAAGGCGATAGGAAATGAAAGATAAGTATCTTAGGGAAACACGAATGGTTGATTTTTCTAATCCGGCAATTCAAAAACTTATTCAAAATATGAAATGGAAGGAAATGGGTGAATTTGAAAGGATTAAGGCAATCTACAACTATGTAAGAGATGATGTTTTATTTGGATATAATATTGATGACGGAATTTCAGCTTCAAAAGTACTTGCAGATGGTTATGGACAATGTAATACAAAAGGAACTTTATTTATGGCACTTTTACGTGCCTGCAATATTCCATGCAGAGTACATGGTTTTACGATTGATAAAAGATTGCAGAAAGGGGCTATGACCGGGTTTGTTTACCGTAATGCTCCAAAAAGTATTTTCCATAGCTGGGTAGAAATTAATTTCGAAAATCAGTGGTACGAACTGGAAGCTTTCATTTTGGATAAAACCTACATAAAGAAGTTACAGGAACAAAATTCGGAATGTACAGGTGCATTTTGCGGTTATGGAGTAGCAGTCAAGGATTTCAGAAATCTCATTATTGAATTTGATAGAAACAATACTTATATTCAGAGCGAAGGAATCAATCAGGATTTTGGTGTTTATGATTGTCCAGATGAACTGTTGAAGGAACATCATCAAGAAATTTCAGCCTTTAAAGCATTTGCTTATAGACATATTGGAAGACACCTCATGAATCGTAATGTCAGGAAGATTAGAGAACGATAGTTTTAAGCTTTTAGATACCGTTGTCAGTATGAATGGTTTTCATGCATTTCCGGACAAGCAAAAAGCATTTCATGAAATATGGCGTGTTTTGAAACCGGGCGGCAATTTCATTGCCTGCTTTTATATCAGGGGAAAATCGCAACGGACAGACTGGCTGGTATAAGAGAAGGTACTGTTATTGCTGCCCTTCTGGTAGGCTTTATCGACAGACTCATCGGTAAGAAACTTGCATTCCTGAAAGATATGATTTTCCCGGAAAGCGTATCTGCAGAAAACAAGAACGAAGCAAAAGAACAGACAGCAGGGACCACCGGATACACACCGGAATTCGTTAAGAAAAACGAGGAGATCATGACAAACAGCCTTCTTTATGATCTGGTCAATCAGATGTATCTGAATACAGACAGACAGGATGAAGCGCCGAAGGATAAAATTTTCGAGGCAGAATGCCAGGTTGTACGCAATCTTGCGAAAAAAGGCAATTGCGTGATAGTAGGCCGTTGTGCAGATTACGTTCTCAGAAATTCCGGAAACTGTTTGAAAGTATTTTTTTCAGCACCTCTTGTGAGCAGAATTAGAAGAGTGGCACAGAGACAGAATATCTCTGAGGGAGAAGCCAAAGCTACGGTTCAGAAAAATGAAAAACTGCGTGCAGATAACTATCGCTATTACACCCGACGTATGTGGGGTGCAGCCGGAAACTTTGATCTCAGCCTGAATACAGATTTTGGAGAAGAATTTATTGAGAACTGCATCCGCAGTGCTATGAAACTGTAAAAATACAGAAAGCCTTATAATATTTGTTGTAAATGATATAGACCCTTAAGGAATCGTCAATCTAAACCCTCAAAAAGACATCCCCTCAAAAACTTTGATTACCCCCAAATTGGAAGGAAAGATAATATACATAATCATTTTCCACGCCAACGATTCCTTTTTCCATTTCCGTGATAGGAATCCCTGACAGCCCGTCTTTTCCATAGATTAGAGCCATTAATCCCTGTTCAGAGTCTGAAGGGATAGCAGTCTTGCCTTCTATTGTCGAAGCTGAATGAATCTGAATCGGAATCTCCCCTTTTATCTGGCTTGCACTTCTGCCATAATATTCTCTGTTTTCTATATTTTCTAAAATAGGAAAATCCGTAGAATATTTTGCATAATCATCTGCTACAATTAATTTTACCTTAAAAGATTCAAAATCCGGCACAACAGCAATGACGCCTCTGGAAGGGGAATCGATTCCGTCATAGTCCAAATCAGCCACTTTACTTTTACTGATCAGTGTCCCAGACTGATATTCAGATACATAAATGGTGAGTGTTTTAAATTCATCTTTTGTAAAATAATGAAAAAGATATGCGCCGTCTGTTCCGGATAATAATTCTGCTGTTTTCATCTCAGTACTTGTCTGATCAACTGCGGTAATATAATTTTTTGGCTGTATCAGTTTGTGAAAGAATAAAGTGCCAAGGATCGCAGAGACAATTACTGCAAAAACAGTTACTACAGCAAGAATTGTTTTTAAATTTTTTTGTTTCTTTTTACTCTCTTTTGTAATCTGAATAAGATTGCTGTCTGATTTTTCAATTACATTTTCAGCACCGATATCTTCACCTGCAAGAAATTCATTAATGCTGATTCTAAGTATGCTGCACAATTCCATATAAATTGATACGTCCGGCAGGCATATGCCTCGTTCCCATTTAGAAACCGATTTGTCACTCATATTCAGTTTTTCTGCCAATTGCTTCTGCGTCAGTCCAAGAGCTTTTCTTTTTTCTGCAATATATTTTCCGATTTTGATTAAATCCATATAATTCACTCCCTTCTGTTTAATCTAAGCATAATATAAATTATAAGAAATGAACACCCCTTATGAGTAGAATGCGTTGAGTATTTGAGTTCTGGCTGAATTAGTGATAGATTAGGACGCAAGAGTTGATTGACGTTGGATAATGCTCCATAATATAATGAAAAGAAAAGAATAAAAGGCAGATATCTATGCCTGGATAGATGGAGAAGAACCTATGGAGAAAAAAAGAGGAATTGATTCGTTTACACTACATATTCTGGCAATGTTGTTTATGTTATGTGATCATTTGTGGGCGACACTATTTCCAGCACAGGAATGGATGACATGCGTAGGAAGACTTGCTTTTCCGATTTTCGCATTTATGATCGCAGAAGGATGCTATTATACTTCGAATGTGAAAAAATACATGTTGCGTCTTTTTCTATTTGCCATAATTTCAGAAATACCATTTAACCTGATTATGGGAAGTTCGGTATTTTACCCGTTTCATCAAAATGTACTATGGACTTTTTTATTAGGGGTGTTATCGATACAGATCATTGAAAAGGCAAAGAAGAAACAAAAGAAATGGATATCGTTTTTTGTGGTTTGCCTCGTGCTTTTGATGGATTTTCTGCTTGGAACCGTAACCATGGTAGATTACAATGCTGCAGGAATACTGACGGTATTGCTTTTTTATTTTTTTCGCAAGAAAACCTGGATTTCTTTTGCGGCACAGCTTGTCGGGCTGTATTATTTGAATGTAGTTATGCTGGGGAATCTGTATTATCCGGTAACGATTCTGGGACATTATTTTGAGATTGCACAGCAGAGCTTTGCACTGTTGGCACTGATTCCAATCTGGTTATATCATGGAGAGCAGGGGTACCATAGCAAGTGGTTCAAGTATTTCTGTTATGCGTTTTATCCGGTGCACCTTCTTATCTTGGTTGTTATTTGGCAATGGCGTATTCGGTAATAGATCAGCAGCGGAAATTCTGGATAAATTATTATAGAAAGTGATGGGGAAAAGAATGCAGACTTATACTTATGTTTCAAAAGGAAAATTTGAATTAATGGAAAAGCCAAAGCCTGTGCTGATGCATGAAAGAGATGCCATTGTAAAGGTGACACTTGCCAGCATTTGTTCCAGTGACCTGCACATTAAGCATGGAAGCGTTCCACGGGCAGTGCCGGGGATTACAGTCGGTCATGAGATGGTTGGAATTGTGGAAGAAGTCGGAACTGCTGTGAAGAATGTGAAGCCAGGAGACCGGGTGACGGTAAATGTAGAAACTTTTTGTGGAGAATGTTTTTTCTGCAAGAAAGGTTATGTGAATAACTGTACCGATGAAAATGGCGGCTGGGCTCTTGGATGCCGTATCGATGGCGGTCAGGCAGAATATGTCCGCGTACCATTTGCAGATCAGGGGCTGAATAAGATTCCGGATAAAGTTACGGACAGACAGGCGTTATTTGTAGGAGATGTACTTGCCACCGGTTACTGGGCAGCACGTATTTCCGAGATCACTGAGGATGACACGGTGCTGATCATTGGAGCCGGTCCTACAGGTATCTGTACCTTACTGTCTGTTATGCTGAAAAATCCGAAGCGGATCATCATGTGTGAAAAAGACGAAAAGCGTATGCACTTTATCAGGGAACATTATCCGGAAGTTCTTACAGTTTCGCCGGAAGAATGTTTTGATTTTGTTCAGGCAAACAGCGAGCATGGTGGAGCGGATGTTGTTCTTGAAGTTGCAGGAGCAGAATCTACTTTCCGTCTTGCATGGGAATGCGCAAGGCCAAATGCAATCGTGACGGTGGTGGCACTTTACGATAAAGCCCAGACGTTACCTCTGCCGGATATGTATGGAAAGAATCTGACTTTTAAAACAGGAGGAGTAGACGGTTGTGATTGTGAAGAAACGCTGAGACTGATCGCGGAAGGTAAGATCAACACGGAACCACTGATCACACACACCTATCCATTTAGCAGAATCGAAGAAGCCTATGAACTTTTTGAAAATAAGAGGAACGGCGTGATCAAGGTGGCGGTAGAATGTTAAATATAATAGAAATAAAAGATGCCACAGAGTAAGATTTTAATGAAAGCGATTGAATTTGATATATCAGAAATAGAATGAAAATTCATGTAGAAGACTTGATGTTATATCATTCAGCACCATCAAAGCTTTCGGAAGCAACGTTGTATTCACAGAACGCACCGATGAATCATGAAATGAACGATACAGCAAAGAAGCAGTATAATTTACTTCTTGATATAATTGATTTGTGTGCGATTTATTATTAAAGGTAAAGATATAGATGATGCCTGGGACGCAATATGATAGAATGGTTACAAGAAAAATTTGTAGGAATATAAAGATATGGAATTAAGATTATTACGCTATTTTTTAACAGTAGCAAAAGAACAGAGCTTTACAAAAGCAGCAGAACAATTGCATATTACCCAGCCAACGCTATCCAGACAAATGGCGGCATTTGAAGAGGACCTGGGAATAACATTATTTATTCGAAACGGGAAGAAAATATCGCTCACTGATGAAGGAATTTTATTAAAAAGGCGTGCCTTGGAGATTCTTAATCTTGAGGAAAGGACGCTTGAGGAACTGAAAGGAAAAGAAGAGGTTGTAGAGAGCACGATAACCATTGGATGCGGTGAATTTGCAGCAGTGGAGACATTGGCGAAGATATGTAAAACATATAAAGAAAAATATCCGCTGGTTCAGATTGTATTGCATACTGCAACAGCAGATGCAGTGTATGAGATGATGAACAAAGGACTTGTAGATATTGCATTATTCATGGAGCCGGTGGACACCGAAGGGCTGGATTATATCCGGATCACAGATTGCGATCACTGGTGTGTCGGAATGCGGCCGGATGATCCACTGGCAGAAAAAGAGTTTATAAAAAAAGAAGATCTTATTGGAAAGCCCTTGATCCTGCCGGAAAGAATGAACGTTCAAAGTGAACTTGCCAACTGGTTTGGGAAAGACTTTTCAAAATTACAGATTGCTTTTACGAGTAATCTTGGAACGAATGCCGGAGTTATGGCGGCAAATGGACTGGGGTATCCAATTTCAATTGAGGGTGCTGCAAAGTATTGGCGAGAGGATATTCTTGTACAGCGAAGAATTTCTCCTGAAATCATGACCAGTACGGTGATTGCCTGGCGACGGAATATCCCATATTCTTTGGCAGTACGTAAAATGATCGAGGAGATTAATGCTTTTCAGGCATAAAACAAAATTCAATATAAGCATTAGACATAATGAAGCGATAGAGCTTAAAATAGATGTGTAAGATGAATGTAAATCTTATACATCTATTTTTTTGTGAAAAATACGTATAGAAAGGGGCTTTTTATTATGAGTAAAAAATTAGTGGCATTTTTCAGTGCAAGCGGAACAACAAAAAAAGTAGCACAGATGATCGCAGAGGAAGCAAAAGCGGATTTGTTTGAGATTGAGCCGAAAGTTCCATATACAAAGCTTGATCTTGACTGGATGAATAAAAAATCCAGAAGCAGTGTGGAAATGAGTGATAAAAAATATAGACCGGCGATTATGAAAAAAGAGATGGATATGAGTTCTTATGACGAGATCCTTCTGGGATTCCCAATCTGGTGGTATGTGGCTCCGACAATCATCAATACATTTTTAGAAACTTACGATTTCAGTGGTAAAAAGATTGTGCTTTTTGCAACATCCGGAGGAAGTGGATTTGGGAACACTGTGAAAGAATTGCAGTCATCTGCATCAGACGCAGTTATTACAGAAGGCAGACTGTTAAATTGTGGAACGAAACAGGAAATCACTGAATGGGTAAACTCTTTATAAATAACAGCGTTATGGAGGTATACAGAATATGGGAAAAATAGTACAGACAGCAGGGAGAAATACACTTGGTGAATTCGCACCGGAATTTGCACATTTTAATGATGATGTACTTTTCGGCGAAAACTGGAATAACCAGGACATCGACGTAAAAACAAGAAGCATTATTACAGTGGTTGCTCTGATGGCTTCCGGAATTACGGATTCTTCTTTAAAATATCATCTTCAAAATGCAAAAAATCATGGTGTAACACAAAAAGAGATTGCTGCAGTGATCACACATGTCGCATTTTATGCAGGTTGGCCAAAAGCATGGGCTGTTTTTAATCTTGCAAAGGAAGTGTGGGAAACAGGCGAAGGAGATTTGTCATACGAAGAGGAAGCGATGCGGGCGCATGCAAAAAAGATGGTATTTCCAATTGGTGCACCAAACGATGGCTTTGCACAGTATTTTTCGGGCAGAAGTTTTCTTGCACCGATTTCTACTTCTCAGGTTGGAATTTTCAATGTGACATTCGAACCAGGATGCAGAAATAACTGGCATATCCATCATGCAAAAAGTGGAGGCGGACAGATTCTGGTATGCGTTGCCGGAAGAGGATATTATCAGGTAGAAGGTAAAGAAGCTGTAGAAATGAAGCCAGGTGACTGCATCAATATTCCTATAGGTGTTAAACACTGGCATGGTGCTGCACCGGATGAATGGTTTTCTCATCTGGCAATAGAGGTTCCGGGCGAAAATGGTTCTAATGAATGGCTTGAACCGGTAAGTGATGAAGAATATGGGAAATTACAATAGGCAGGGGAATGAAATGTTTGATAACAGTATTGTATTGAACATTCTGTACTAAAATGTGCGCGATTCCACTAATATCATGAACTTATGGGAACGTATTGCGGATACTTTGTGAACTTTATCCTGATACAATGATTATGCTGATGAAAGAGGGCATAGATAACTGAATACAAGAAAGAGACGAAAGCCTCAGTAGTTAAGAAAAACTACCGGGGCTTTTTTTCGTGCCCGAATTTCTCAGCCAATAACTGCGGATATGTCGACATTTCAAGCACCATATAAAGCAGTGTTGGTATCTTTGTATGAATATGCTATACAAAGTGAAAATGAAAAGCTTTGTGGCAAAATCAAAGAAGTATTTGACCTTCAGTTTGATGATTTACCAAACAGATTCAGAAGGCTTGGATTGGATGACAGTCTGGTATGCCCTTCTTATGTCATTAATACATCTTTTTTACAAGAGAAAATAAAGAGGACAAGAGATGAAAATCCGGAACTTCGTTATCATGAAGATAATGAGGAGTATTTAATCAGGAAAACAAAGAAACAATATACGCTCTCGATCCGGTGGAGGAATGGGAGACATGTAAAAATTAATTTTTAAATAATGAATGCAAAAAAAACATTAACGAAATTTGAGAATTAATATTGTTAAAAAATACTAATTGACAATTTCAAAGTGAATGATATACTAAATACATAAAAACGTTTGCGCAAACGTTTATCTACAGAAAGTTCAATCAGGAGGAGAAAAAATGCAGAAAAATAATATGTCTTTTTTAAAAAATCTTACAACAGTAGCAGATGCAAGAACTGCCAGAGCTTCAAGCTGGGATCAGAGTGGCAGAAATAAAGATTACTGGCTTGTAAATGCAGGGGATACAGCGGTTATGGCGGACGTTGAAGGACCAGGTTGCATCAATCATATCTGGGTAACGACTTTTTGCAGAGAAATTCTCGGACCGTCTATTCAGCATCCGGTTTTAAGTGGCTCTGTTGCACCGGTAACTGAAATGGAAAATGCGGAAGGCGTTAACTGGGAAATCAATGATCCGGATTATTACCGTAAGGTCCTGATTCGTATGACCTGGGATGATTTTGATGGTCCCAGTGTGCTGGCACCGCTGGGAGATTTCTTCTGTATTGGTCATTCTATGCCGTCAAGTTTTTCGTCAATTCCTTTTAATGTATCTTCAAGACCGTGTGAGGAACTGACTTTTGGTGGAACGGCTTCCATGAACTGCTATTTTCCGATGCCGTTTAACAAACGGGCCAAAATAGAAGTTATCAATGAAAATGAAAGACCGCTTGGATTGTTTTTCCATATTGATTATGAACTTTATCACGAAGAGACTCCGGATATTGCTTATTTTCAGGCAGCATGGAGACGTGATATGCCATGCAGTGGCTGGGGAAATGATCTTTGCGTAAACTCTCCGGAAGTAAACAGTGTTCCTAATTTTGACGGTAAAGAGAATTTCCTGATGCTGGATACAAAAGGCCGTGGTCATTATGTTGGTTGTAATCTTTCTGTGCTTCATTTCCAGGGCAGCTGGTGGGGCGAAGGCGATGACATGATTTTGATTGATGATGAAGAAGAACCAAGTATTAATGGAACTGGTGCAGAGGATTATTTTAACCATGCATGGGGAATGCAGAGAAATCAGTCACCTTATAATGGTACGATTATGCATGACGGAGATACAAAAGGTTATCAGGTATCCTATAGATTCCATCTTACAGATCCGATCCATTTTAAAAAGCATATTCAGATCAGCATGGAACATGGTCATGCAAATCATCTGTCAGATGACTGGTCATGCACAGCGTACTGGTATCAGGCAGCTCCTGTTACTTCAGTAACGATTCAGCCGGTAGAAGAGAGAATTCCGCTTAAGAGAACTTTTGATATTCCGAAACCGGCTCATCAGGTAGAACTTACACCGGAGATGCAGGAAGCTTACAGAAGCAGAAATGAAAGAATGGAAAAATTTAAAGTTGAAAAGGCTGAACAGATCAGACTCAATGCAGCAAGAACAGCACCGTCAGAAACTGGAAACAAAGAACTGGCACATAAAGTAAAGAAAGAATTTGATAAAGAAAAATAAATAAGCACGTGTGTAGCAAAAGGAGGGGCTTTTTATGAATTTAAAAAAATTTTTATCAATGATTATGGTTTTGAGTATGACAGCAGCGGTATTTACCGGATGTGGAAGCAGTTCAGACAGTACATCAGATGACAGTGCAGTAGCTGGAAAAAAAGGAACAGAAAATAATACCGGTGAAGAGGATTCTTCAGAGGGCGATAAAGAAAAACTTACTTTCTGGGATTTCCATACAGGAACTGAGGCAGATGTTATTCAGGATATGGTAAATGCATATAATCAGTCACAGGATAAAGTCAAGGTTGAATATTCAAGTGTCAATCAGACAGATTATACGACAACACTTGTGACAACCGCATATGCAAATGGCGAATGCCCTGATATCCTCTGGGTGGAACCGGCGACTTTTAAAAAATTCTCGGATGCGGAAATGCTTGCAGATCTTTCTTCTTATTATACGGATGATCTGAAAAAAGATATTCTTCCGTCGTTTCTTGAAGCGGCAAGCGGAGATGACGGAAAAATCTATACACTGCCATTTGAGTGTGAAACCCTTGGACTGTTTTATGATGCAGATGCACTTGAAGAAGAAGGTATTGAACCACCGAAAACATGGGAAGAACTGAAAAGTGCAGCTGAAAAACTCACAACAAAAGACAGATACGGAATTGTTCTTCCGGTAGAAAAAACAGCATATACGTTGTTTAACTGGTGGCCATTTATGTGGATGGATGATGCAGACATTTATGATGCTGATGGAAATGTAACGGCCGGCAAAGACAGCATGGCAGATGCTCTTGATTTCTGGGGTTCATTTTATCAGAATGAATACTGCCCGTCATCATTACAGAACGGACCATGGAGTATTGATAATGTTGCAAATGGCGTCGCAGCTATGCAGATTGGCGGAACATATATGATAAATGCAGCAGAAGAATACAACAAAGATGGGCATAATATTGGAGTTGTACCACTTCCGTCACCGAAGGGAAAAGATCCTGTAACTGTTGCAGGAGGTCAGATGATGGCAGTTTCCAGCCAGAGCAAAGATGTTGATGCAGCAGCTGACTTTATTTTCTGGTGCTTTGGAAGTGATGATACAACTTATGTCACAAAATGGTGTACAGAAGCCAAATTTGCATATCCGGCGCGCCAGTCTGTAATTGAAGAAAATAAAGAACTTTTTCAGGAAGGCATGAAGGCAATATTCACCGAATTTTATGATACGGCAAGACCTGAACCACAGTATTCATCTGAAGTAACTGATATTATGGGAGATACATTGCAGTCTGTGATGTTTGGCGGAAGTTCAGGAGCGGATGCGGCACAGTTGGCACAGGAACAGATTGAGGCATTAAACTAAAATATTAAATCAAGAGGTAGAATTATGAAGCAGAAAGGAAAAATGTCCGGTAAAAAATTGAAACAGATGTTTGTAACATATACATTTGTTCTTCCTGATTTTATTGGTCTTCTGGTTTTTATTATCATACCAATCATATATTCATTTTATATGAGCCTATATGACTGGAACTTCGCTAACATTAAGCAATTTATCGGAATACAGAATTATGTCACAATGTTTAGTGACTCTGAATGGTGGCAGTCTCTGGGAAGAACTTTTAAATTAACTTTACTGTATGTTCCGGCATTATTTATATTATCAATATTATTTGCAGTTTTGATTAACTATGTCAAAAACGAAAAAGCTGCCGGATTTGTAAAAACAGCTTTTCTGCTTCCATATTCTATCACATCTGTAATTGCAAGCTGTCTGTGGATGTTTCTTTATATGGACAGAAGTGGATTTATCAATGTATTTCTGAAGGCCTTTGGACTGAAAGGAGAAAAGTTTCTGGGATCTACTTCTCAGGCAATGGTTTGCATTGCAGTTGTTTTGATATGGATCAATCTGGGTTATAATATTATTCTTTTTCTATCAGCAATAAAAGATATACCTTACAGCTATTATGAAGCAGCAAAACTGGATGGAGCAAATTCCTGGCAGACTTTCTGGAAGATAACGTTTCCGCTATTAAAGCCAACCAGCGTTTTTGTACTGATCACATCAGTGATTGCATCGTTCCAGTGTCTGGATCTTATCATGGTAATGACCGGGGGTGGACCGGCAAAATCGACAGAAGTTGCCAGTCTGTATATATACAAACAGTCATTTGAAATGATGAAGGCTGGATATGGAGCCGGATTGTCAGTTGTAATGTTTCTAATTTTGACAGTGCTTGCCGTTATTATGTTAAAAATAAATGGAAAGGAGGAATGATGATATGAAGAAAAAAACAAATAACATACTTGCAGTAATTCTTATAATATTGGGAATTGTAATGTTGTTTCCGATTTACATTTTATTTATGGTAAGTTTCAGAAATGAAAAAACTGTTTTTGTAGGATCACTGATCACAGCATCTCCTTCTTTTGAAAGTATAAAATCAGCGATAACACCGGATTTTCTTGTTGCAATCGGTAATTCATTCCTTATTGCAGTAGCAGTTACGATTATTGCTTTAATTCTTCATTCAATGTGTGGATACGCATTTGCAAGAATGAATTTTCCGGGGAAAAAGCCAATGTTTACAGTGATCATCAGTACTTTGATGATTCCGGTATCGTCTATTCTTGTACCTTTGTTTATGATATGTAAACAATTAGGAATTACAAACAGTTATGCTGGAATTCTGTTACCGGCATTGTTTAATGCTTATGGTATATTTCTATTCAGACAGTTTTATATGAGTTTCCCTGCGGATCTTGAAGAGGCTGCAAAACTCGACGGATGTTCTACATACAGAATGTTTTTTACAATCATATTTCCGCTTTCACGACCAATTATTATCCCACTGAGTATTGCTTTTTTCCTGGGGAACTGGAACAATTACCTGTGGCCGTTGATTGTAAATAAGAAACCGGAATATCGAACAGTTATGGTTTATCTTGCTAACATGGTAGGTGGCTATAATACTAAGTGGAATGTGGTTATTGCAAGTGCAATGCTTGCATGCCTTCCGGTATTCTTGATATCACTTCTTCTGCAAAGTCACCTGCAGAACAGTATAAAAATGTCTGGCATCAAATAGGAGGGAAAACTTGTGAAAATCAGAGAAAGTTATGGAAGCAGGCGGTATGAAGAAGAATACAGGGCAGCTCTGGAAAAGTCAGTACATTATTTCAGACAGAACAGCTGTATTACAGAACTCAGAAAAATGGGTTATGCTCAGACGAAACTGCAGGTAGAATATGAAGCAGAAGAGTACGGAAAGAGTGAAATCTGCTGTCTAGATGCAGAAACAAATACTTTTTTTAATTCAGAATCTGCAGAAAAATTTATTGCAGAAAATGATCTTTCGAAGTGTGAAAATGTAAACATTTATGGTGATATCAGGCAAATCTATTGCTTTGGATACGATGATAAAAAAGTGGTTTACGCATTGACAGAGTCTGATGGTATGCAGAACTACATCACGATTCCCTATATTTCGGGAGAAAACGGGGAATTTTGTACAGATATTTCTTCTCACAGGATCTGGAAGCGTGAATTTAGCGAAAAAACATCAAATTTGGATTGTGCACTGAGATTTCGTATAGCACCGGATACATGGCCGAATATAAAAATCAAAGAGGCAGACATGTCTCCCGATGATATTTTTGCACATGCTTATGAAGCCATATTTAACATGGAAATAAACAGTGAAAAACAGGTTGAAATTCAACTTCCATATCAAAAACTTTGCTGGAATTCTGAGAAAAAAGTGCTTACATGTGGAAAGTATCAGATGGAAATAAAATGCGATAAGAAACTGTCTTTTGTCACTATATTTGATCAGTATCTGACGGAAATAATCGCAGATAACAAAGTATTGGTACTGCTAAATAATCTGACTAATAAAGCAAAAGAAATCAGTGTTATTGATATTAGTGGAAATCTTGGGAAAATCCGAGTAGGCGAAGACAATGATCCACATATTCAAGTAGAAACGGATAAAGATACAGAGACTGAGATTGTTGTATATGGACTCAGAGGACTGGCATACAGTAAAGATGCGACAGAAGCATTGCGAAGAAAAAAGAAAGAGGACAGGCTTATTTTCGCAAATGATAAATTCAAAGTTTTCGATAACCATGTTGAAGACAGCTGTTATGGTAGACCAGATGCTTATATCATCAGTCCGGAGGAAATTGTGTCAGCAGACAGGATTCTTGAAGAATTTCAGTGGAGAAAAACGAAATGGGGCGACATGACAAGAAAGTCATGGAGAACTGATAAGTGGACCGCAGATCTGTCACTGAAAAAATATCCGACACTGAAATCTGCTTCAGATATTCTTTCAGCAACATGGAATCTGGCGATGACAGTCTTCGATCGTTGTACGAATGGTGGCTATGCACTCCCTGGGCAGGAGCATCTGTGGCAGGCAGGACTCTTTCAGTGCAAAGGTGAAGGGTTTGGAGTCTGGCTCAGAGACTCTGTACATATAGCAATGCGTGGCGGAAACCTGATCGATCCGGAAACAGCAGGACGCTCACTCTTGTATGCTGTAAAAAAAGGATTTGACAATGGAAGTGACGGACCGGCAATGGGGGCTGTTGGATTGTGGGATTATTATCTGGCTACAGGTGACAGAAGTGCACTTGAAGAGGGATATGAAACACTGTTAGAAACAATGACAGAAATTGAAAACAGATATAATGAGGAAAAAGGTCTTGTACGTGCAGAACAGTCTACTTCTAATGATGCGTTCCCTGAACCGGAAAATGCAGGATATTCACTTGGCAGTGAATGTTATTATATGAAAGCATATGATTCTATGGCCAAAATAGAAAAGCTTTTGCATGGAGAAAATGAAAAATCCAAAAAATGGAGTAAGATTTCCGAACAATTATGTGAAAAAATCCGTGAAGAATACTGGAATGATGAGGCAGGATACTTTACAAGTGGTCCAAAAGGCAGTGAAGCATATGAAAATCAGATATGGGAGACTTCCGGTGAGGAAGCCGCTCTGTGGGATAAGTTCCATATTGCAACACCGGAGCAGAAAAGAGAAATCCTGAACAGTGGAATACATACTGCAATGACTCCATATGGAATACGTTTGTTTCCTCATCGCAAAGAGCATAATCATTTTGTAGGACCAGTCTGGCCGGTGTGGGAATCAGGATTTGCTTCTGCTGCGGCTGAATCGCAGAATAAAGAATTATTGCTGACTATGATTGCACAGCAGATGAGAACAGCTGTTTTGCATAAAAATTTCCATGAAGTTCTTGAAGCGGATACAGGAAAATCCTGGAGATGGCCCGGACAACTTTGGCATGCTTGCGGGTTTGCAGCTCAGATTTTATATGGTGTTTTCGGAATTAGTTATGATGAACAGGGCATGAGATTTAATCCGTGTGTTCCAGAAATATTTAAAGAGATTGAAATACAGAATCTGAATTATCAATCGGCAAAATTAACTGTTAAAATAAGTGGAACTGGAACTGTCGAATGTGTTATACTGGATGATGAAAAGGTTGATTTTATACCATATAGTCTGACAGGAAATCATATAGTCCATATAAAATTAACAGAAACAGAGAGTGAATGTATATGAAAGCAAAGATTACAGATGTGGCTCAAAAAGCCAATGTTTCTATATCTACAGTGTCGCACGTGTTGAATCATACACGTTTTGTATCCGAAGAGACCAGAAAAAAAGTCATGGATGCAGTAGAAGAATTGGGGTATTCACCAGATGCGTCTGGCAGGACTTTTCGTACCGGAAAAAAAATGATGATAGGACTTGTTGTACCGGATATTACAAACTCTGTTTTTGCTGCACTTATTGAAGATGTAGATGATGTGATATCAAAGCAGGGATACAATCTGGTCATTTCCAATACAAGGGACTGCCTCAAGATGGAAAAACAGGCACTGAGAAATCTGGCTTCGGGGGTCGTAGATGGGATTGTAATTGCTTCTACATCAGAAGATTTTCAGACAATAAAGAGGCAGATACCGGACAAATTCCCAATGATATTTATGGATCGGGTGCTCCCGGACAGAAATTATGACAGTGTTATTCTTGACTGTCAGGAGGCAACTGCAAAGATGCTGGAAGAAATGATCCAAAATGGTTTCAGAAAGATTGGTTTTCTGGTTGGATTGCCACAGATTAGTCCGACTTATGAAAGGGTAAAAGTATACCAGCAGATTTTGAAACAATATGAGATACCGGAGACAGAACAGTATGTTCGATATATTGACCGAAAAAAAGACACCTATGATGTAGCTGGCGAATTGGTAGAGGCCGGATGTACGGCAATTATAGCCACAAATACGGCAATGACTCACAGTGTACTGAACTATGTGGAGGATAGAAATCTGAAACTCGGCGAGGAAATTGCAGTAGGTGGTTTTGTGGATTCTGATTTTGCAAATCGCTTCATGCACAGGATTCCAGTGGTATATGAGCCAATGAAAGAAATGGGAAAACTTGCCGGAGAGATGATTGTAGAAAAAATCGAAGATAAAAATAGAAAAATTCCTGTTAAAACGCTGACATGCGAATATGACTCTAATGATTTTTATAAAAAATAGGCAGGGAGAACGAAATGGAACAGGAAACACAGACACCACACAAACGAAGAGCACGATATAAGGGAAATACTCCGGCTGGAATGCCTGCATGGTGAAGGTCATATGTATGCAACAGATGTGGATCAGGAGGAATCTGCATAGCCTCGTAAGCGTCTGGCAGAGCAGAGCTTTGGAGAGGACATTCTGACGGTCAAACTTCAGAATTTCTGTACAATCGATGAGATTGCAAAAGAAGCCGGTGGATTTGATTTTATTCTTGCAGATTTCGGGGGATCGTTCATGCAGATCGACAATCTGAAGCGTGGTTTTTCTTTCCGTGCAGACGGACCGCTTGATCTTCGCCTGAATCAGGAAAAGGGAATCAGCGCGGCAGAGCCAGATCCACAAAAATGTGCTGGCGGTTAAGGCATGCGTCCGTCCTATATGCTAAAAATGAAGATTCTGTGAAGCGAATCAAAAGTATTGACAGTAAAACAAAGAATTATTACAATAAGCCTATCATAAAGATATGTTAAACGAGGCTGTTACAGTAGATAAATGAACTGCTCCCCGTCAAGTAGACAATTGAAAAAATATAAATTTTTCGCATCCCCCTTTTTGTACCTGTTGTGTAT
>NZ_JAQDGZ010000031.1:0-28568 GCF_027663865.1 Coprococcus sp. AF99-45 | reverse complement strand
TGACTTTTTATTTGCAGGCTAATTTTACTTCGCGCTGTGTAGCTCCACGTACCAGACCTGCATAATTTATTACGCGTGCTGTCCCCTGCAGCCTGCTAATCTGAATCATCATAAAAATAATAAGAACCACTAATATCAATATAAGGAAACTCTGTATAATACCTATTATATTTTTATTTTTCTTGTTTGTCTGCATTTCACCATTTATCCCGAATCTCAAATAATATTCATTTCAATAACTATGCTATTCATTTACTTTCTCCCTATATTAGGGACAAATATCTTTAATAGTATTTTTCATCTTTTCAATATCCAGAGGTTTTGCCAAATTTGTAATATCAATTCCTCTCACGATATCAGCCTTCATATGATCTGCATACGTTACTGCGTTTAATTCGGCTCTTGACCTTGTCAAATCCCTTTGACTGCTATCTGCACGAATGCCTATATTCACCAGAACAACCAAACCGAAAAAGAGCATTGTCATTGCAGACAATGCATCTTTAACGTGGCAACTGGCTACCATTTTACAGGCCCTATAGCTTTGCGTCGCAGACTTTGATCTGTTTTGCCGTTTTTCTTATTATAGCTTTTAAACATATGAAAAAAACTGAGTTTATTATACTCTAATGCTCGACTATGTACAAGAAAAACATTACCGTTTTTACGCCTAAAAGCAAAAAAAGAACAGCCGATACATATCCTCGAACTGTTCTTCTACTTCTGAAGTCCACGCAGCATTGACATCACTGTTTCCTGCTCATGATTTTTAACCAGAGTTATTCTTTGCTGCTTTTTAATTCCTGCGATTATTCTTTAAATTCCACAGCATGCTTTCTCTTCCAGATCGGAAAAAGATTCCTCTGACAGACATAATTCTTCCGCTCTTTGATCCCGATCGTATGGAAAAATGTCTTCCACATCCCAGTGTATTCATCTTCGTACTCTTCTGTTTTCCGAAGTGCCTCAAACTCTCCGCCTGTCAGATAACGAAGATAATTTTCTCCGTCTTTTGGATGGATGCAGGCGGTCTTCCGGTTATCATCGACGATCATCCAATATTCCGATGGCATACGGTCTGCGAAATGTCTTCCAACCAGCATGATCACATCACTTTTGGGTTCCAGATGGCTGACATACACACGCCCGTCGAGACTTTGAAACCGTGCGAATTCACGGAAATGGTGGCTTTCATTTCCGACACTACGGTACAGTTCTATTATCCGCATTACATGTGGATTGGTATAATTTTCGAGTACACCCGCTCCCATGGAAAATCCAACTCGTAAAAAATTATAGATTGCCTGCAGTGCGTCTTCTTCTGCTGAAAGGGATGCGTAATACACATACAGATATGCTCTGGAAGAAATATCTCTGCGGATAGACCGGGTGACTTTTTCTGCCTTTGAACAGTCTCCGTCTACATGGATATATTCATCCAGCAGTGTCGCCTGGAAAATCGGTTCTTTTTTCAGTCTTATCTGATCATGACCGATTAGCAAAGCATCTGCCCATGCATTATAGATACAGGTCATGATGTCTTCCAACCGATCCTTACAAGTATATATCTTCATAAATTTCCTGCTTTCTCATATTGCTATAAGTATTTTCTGCCCTAATGATGTAACTATCCAATTCCGAAATCAGCAAGTGTCATCTGTGAGAAGCCTTCATTTGCATGAGCCATTTCCCAGTATTCCTTCCGGTCTACGCTAACCAGTTGTCTTGTGATATAAGTCTCTTCAAGTGGTGTGTGATACATCTGTTTTCCGCCACAGGTGATGAAATAGTGCGCTCTTTTCAGCACAACTCCCATTTTCTTCAGACTTGTGAAATCCATTCTGCCATATCTTCGTGCATTTACAATACGGCTGGCTGATTTCGGTCCGACTCCGGGTACGCGGAGAAGTTCTGCATAGCTTGCCGTTTCTACTTCAACGGGAAATAATTCCAGATGGCGTAATGCCCAATCACACTTCGGATCCAGAAGTTCGTTAAAATTCGGTTTCTCTATGGTTAAAAGTTCATCTGCCTGAAATCCGTAAAACCGGAGCAGCCAGTCTGCCTGATAAAGCCTGTGTTCACGCAAAAGCGGCGGCGGAGTTCCAAGCTCAGGCAGAACAGGATCTTCATTCAGCGGGATATATGCCGAATAAAAAACACGTTTCAGATCAAATCCCTGATAGAGCTGCTGCGTGGTTTGTAATAAAGTATAATCACTTTCACCTGTCGCTCCGATGATCATCTGAGTGCTTTGTCCTGCCGGTGCAAAGCTGCGTTTTAATCTGGACATATCATGTGGTGCAAGTTGATATGCCTGATTCCAGGTGAAGGAAGAATCCAATAGCGCAGGATTTGACTGTGCAGAAGTCTTGGATACATCGGTTCCTCTCTGTAGCGCTGCTCTGCTCTCCAGTTTCTTTTGAAACTGCCGCTTGGAAACTTCCGAAAAAATTCCGTTATGCAGGAACTGATTTCCACGGCTTCTTTCCATATATGATGATTTTCCGATTGCCATGCGATGTGCGGCAATGGTATTCTGCACCTTTCCCATCGGACTTAGGATTGTCTGCATAGTCTTGTTCGGTGCCAGCTTACGAAGACCCTCAGAAGTTGGCAGTTCCAGATTCACGCTGACACGGTCTGCCAGATAACCGGCAGCCGCAAGTAATTCATCCGAAGCCCCCGGAATCGTCTTCACATGAATGTAGCCATTAAAATGATATTTGGTGCGGAGAAGTAACAGTGTCTCGCACATCTTTTCCATCGTATAGGTTGGATTTTTCAAAATACCGGAACTTAGGAAAAGTCCTTCTATATAATTCCGTTTATAAAATTCGACTGTAAGATTACAGATCTCTTCCGGAGTAAACGTAGCTCTTTTTACATCATTGCTCGCACGGTTAATGCAGTATTTGCAATCGTAGACACAATGATTGGTCATTAAGATCTTAAGTAAAGAAATACATCTTCCGTCTGCCGCAAAGCTGTGACAAATTCCACATGAAACGGCATTACCGAGTTCTCCTTTCTGTCCCCGGCGGCTTGAGCCGCTTGATGTACATGCGACATCATACTTTGCAGCATCAGCAAGAATATGTAATTTTTCCTGTATTGTATAATGCTCATTTGTCATTTCTGTATTCATATTTCTATTATACAAACATATGTTCGCTTATGCAAGTGTTTTTTACAGTTAAAACAGAGGCAATCAAGAATTGACCTGAATATACAGACAGGGTATGTACAGCTTCATTTGCCATACATACCCTGTTTTAGTAAACATATTTTCTTTTATTTAAGAAATACTTTTGCTCCATGCTTCATGCAACTCATCAACGGATGACATCACGTAATCCGGCTGATGTTCGTATGCCTTTGCTTCTTCTTTTGTTGCCTCACCGGATAATACAAGTACCGTCTCAACACCGGCATGATGTCCACATAAGATATCCGTATACAGGCGGTCTCCAACGATTAAAGTCTCTTCTTTCCGGTAATGATTCCGCTGCAATGCAAGTTCTACCATTTCAGGCTGCGGCTTACCAATAAAATACGGCATTCGCTTTACCGCATGTGCAAGCATTTCACAGATGGAGCCACAGTCTGGTACAAATCCAAATTCAATCGGACATACATAGTCTGGATTTGTTGCAAGATAATCCACATTTTTTGTACTCAGCAGCTTACATGTATCAGATAATTTTTCATATGTCAGCTGATTATCATAAGAAACTACAACGCAGGTAATTCCTTCATCCTCGCAATCGCTTGTTACGTGGATTTTATTTTTTTTGAGTTCCCGGATAAAGGACCGGGTTCCCAGCACATAGATCAGTTCTCCGGCATGATTTTTCTTCAGATAATCAATGGTTACATAGGATGCTGTCAGGAAATTGGTGTAATCGGTGTGGATTCCAAGAACCTGAAAAAATCTGATATAATCATCGATGCTCTTGGTTGCATTGTTTGTGATAAATACAAACTGCCCGCCATTTGCCTTGATGTCTTTTAGGAAAGCTGCGGATCCTTCAACGAGCTGATTCCCTTTACAGATCGTACCGTCTATATCCAGCAGAAAAAGTTTTTTATTTTCCAGCATGATCTTATACTTCCGCTTCTTTTTTGATCTGCACTGCCATGTCTGGATAATTGGTGATAATTGCAGTTACTCCTGCATCGATCAGCCATTTCATATCCGCTTTTTCATTGACTGTCCAGACACGGACATTCAGATTGCTGCCTAGATATTCTTTCAGGAAATCTGCCATTTTTACATGATATACTGCCGGATGCAGTCCGTCTACTTTTGTATTCTTCGCATACTCTGCAACATTCAGGATCACATCACTGTACAGATAAGCGGTTTCTGCTTCCGGCACAATTTTCTTCATCTGCTGGATGCTGTAATGGTTAAAGGAAGAATAAATCACCCGCTCTTCCATTCCGGCTTTTTTTACAAGATCCGCAACCTTCTGCTCGATTTCCGGATACCAGTAAATTCCTGTTTTCAGCTCAATATTGACCTGGATACCGGATGCTTTTACCGCATCCAGTACTTCTTCCAGGGTTGGGATCTTTGCTGCGGAATACTCCGGGAATTTGTTTTTCAGTACTGTAAGCTCTTTTAACCTTTTTAAGGTATAATCCTTGACCCATCCCTTTTTTTCTGTAACTCTGTCGATGGTTTCATCATGGATCACAACCGGGATTCCATCCTTTGTAAGCTGTACGTCAAGCTCGATTCCGTCAGCACCCTGTGTGATTGCCAGTGCAAATGCTTCCAACGTGTTTTCCGGTGCATATCCGCTTGCACCTCTGTGTGCAAATATTTTTGTTTTGCTCAATGTTTATTGCCTCGATTCTTTTTAATTATTTACAGTATTGTAGTCAGTGATCGCTTTGTTGATCGAATCTGACATTTTCTGTACTGCTGTGTCGACATCTTCTTTTCCATTCAGCATGCTTTCGATTTCAGACTCAACAGTTGCTCTTGCTTCCGGGAATACACTTAAAAGCGCACCGCAATATTCCGGTGAAGAATCATGGAGCTGATCGATTGCTGTCTGGAACTGAGGATACTGCGCGATATTATCTTTGAATGTCTGTTCATCGTGTGCTTTTGTGGTAACCGGGAAATATCCTGTCTGTGCATTCCAGTATGCCTGTGATTCCGGAGAGATCAGGAATTTTACGAATTCCCATGTTGCACGGAGTTTCTTTGGATCTTTATTGTTCAGTGCCCACAGAGAAGCTCCACCGATGGATACTCCGCCTTCATCACTTGAAGATACCTTCGGAAAATATGCAGTTCCCACTTCAAATTTTCCGTTTACATCCTGCAGGATCTGTTTTAATGAAGCTGTAGAACCAAGTGTGATTGCGGACTTTCCGGCTGAGAAATCTGCAAGTCCTGCATCACCGCCTTTTCCGACGATTGGAGCATAACCGTCTTTGTTGAGTTTCTGCCATGCGGTCAGGATATTCTTGGCTGCACCGTTTTTGTCAAAGTCAACTGCTGTTGCGGCCTTTTCACGCCCATTTCCGTTATTGGCATAGTCCAGACCCTGTTTTCCGATAAACTGCTCGAAGAACCATCCGTAAATACCAAGAGACATTACTTCTCCGGCACCGCCTTTGCTCATTAACTGATCGCCAATCTCATCGATTGCTTCCAGGCTGTCCGGGATTTCTGTAATACCGGCTTTGTCGAACATATCTTTATTATAATACATAATTGGGGTAGATGAGTTAAAAGGCATCGAATATAATTGATTATCAATCGTATAATATGCAGCAAGGTTCGGTTCGATCTCGGATACATCATAATTATCTGCATCGATCATTTCCTGCATTGGCACTGTCCAACCGGATTCGATCATAAAACGGGTACCGATTTCATAAACCTGTACCAGATCTGCACCCATATTTCCGATCTGTGCGCTCTTTAATTTGTTCAGAGAATCATCATATTCTCCCTGATACTGTGCTTCTACAGTAATTCCATATTCATTTTCATCATTAAATTTTTTGACAAGTGTATCGATTGCCTGTCCATTGACTCCACCCATAGAATGCCAGAAAGTAATGGTTGTTCCGTCTACATCCTTTGCATCTGCCATTTCTGCTTTTTCATTGCCTTCTGCTGCATCGGATGAGCCATCCTGGCTGATGGAAGATTTTCCACCACCGCATCCTGCAAGCATTCCGACTGCCATTGCTGCTACAAGTAATAATGAAACTGTTTTTTTCTTCATAATTTTCCTCCTGTTGTGATCTCTTCTAATTGGATGAAATTGTGTGTAATATTTACACATATATAGGATCGGGAATGAATGTTTTCCCGTTTCCAGTATAGGAATTAACCCTTTACAGCTCCTGAGAACATTCCCCGGATCAGTTGCTTCTGTCCGATAATGAAAATCGAAATCGACGGAATGATGATCATGACAACACCTGCGATCATCAGGGTAATGGACTGCGAATCCACACTGTCAAGCATACTGATACCAATCTGTACGGTTCGCATGTTGTTGGAACCGGTTACAAGAAGTGGCCACATATACATATTCCATGCATTGATAAAAGTATAAACTGCCATAGCTCCGATTGCTGACTTGGTCAGCGGGATCAGAATCTTAATAATGAATTTCAAATTACTGCATCCGTCCAGTTTTGCTGATTCATACAGGGACATCGGGAATGTCATATAGAACTGACGGAACAAAAAGATTCCCATCGCCGATGTCAGATACGGAATGATCAGTACCGCATACGTATCAAGAATCCCCCAGCTTCCGACGGTCAGATAATTGGAAATGATCGTTGCTTCGCCAGGAACCATCATGGTTGCCATAACAATTGCAAAAAGGATTCCTTTTCCCTTAAATTCCAGGAAGGAAAATGCAAATGCGGCAAGGGAACAGGAAATGATCTGTCCGATGGTAATACATCCTGCCATGATAAATGAATTTAAAATGAACCGGAGAAGCGGAACAGTTGTAAATGCCTCCTTGAAGTTCTGCAGTGTCGGATGCTTCGGAAAAAGATTCAGATCCGTTGTAAATAATTCATTGGATGGCATCAGCGCAATGCTGACCGCGTATAAAAGCGGAAGCAGTACAAGGATTGCGAAAATGATATTTGCCGCAAGGCGCAGTGCTGTCTTACTTCTTCTTTTCGCCAGTGCCTTGGCGTTCATTTTATTTTTTAATTCCAGAAGTTCACTTTTTGAATATTTTCCTTCCATCGGAATTGCCATACTATTTAACTGACTCATTAGTAATTTACTCCCTTCTTCTCAATGCGGAACATCACCAATGTTACAAGCATGATAATGACAAATAAGATAACAGACTGTGCGGATGCACTTCCAAAACGATAGTTAAAGAATGCATCTCTGTAAATCGAGTATACGATTACGTTTGTGGATTCATTCGGTCCGCCTTCTGTCAGGATCTTGATCTGTCCGAATGACTGGAATGCCTGAATGATGTTTACAACAACGGTGTAAAACATGATCGGTGACAGTCCCGGAAGTGTCAGGCTGAAAAATTGCTGAACCCCGCTTGCACCGTCGACCGATGCTCTTTCATAAATGGTTTCGTCAATATTTCCGAGTCCTGCCGAAAAATACAGAAAATTGATTCCGCTATTTAACCATGCGGTAAGGATCGCGACACAGTAAAGTGCGGTGTTTGGATCGTTTAGCCAGTTGATATCAAGTCCGAGAAGCTTATTTACAATTCCGACTGCCGGATGGAGCATGATCTGGAAAATCATGGCTGCCGAGCTTGATGCGATCGCCATCGGAAGCGCGTAAGCGGTACTGAATACGCGGATTCCAGGAAAAGCTTTGTTACAAAGAACTGCAGCAATCAATCCCAGGAGCATTCCGCCGAGTACAACGATGACAACAAAGACCAATGTAACTTTTAAACTGTTTCTAAAGGATTCTGAACTAAGCAGATCTATATAATTCTGAAGACCTACAAAGATTTTTGCCTGTCCCATTTTGTTTGTCATAAAAAGGCTTAAGTAAACTGTCTTTACAAATGGGTAGAACAAAAATACTGCAAAGATCAGAATACTCGGCACCAGATAAAGGTACGGTGTAATTTTTAGATTCTTTTCTTTTTTCATTCTTAATATCCTTTCCTATATAGATTCAGAATATTTTCCTCTGTCTCTGTATCAAATATGTGAATCCGATTTGGATCAAAATACAGATCTACCGTTTCACCTACTTTTGTCTGGTTGGATGGCTCCAGCCTTACAGCATGCGTTCTGTGCTGTTCATCAAAATACAGGAATACTTCTGCTCCAAGCATTTCTCTGGTAACGACGGTTTCCCGTATTCCGGCACTGTTTTTTGCAAATCCGCTGGCTTTTGCTTCTTCGTATTCATAGATATCTTCCGGTCTGATTCCCAGGGTCACACGTTTTCCCAGGTATTCTTTCCGGAGAATTTCTTCATTACGCCCAGTTGGATATACTTTTTTTACTGGTCCTGTTGTTGCAAATAACAGGACTGTCTTATCAAATTCTTTTTCCACTTCGCATTCGATAAAATTCATGGTCGGTGCACCTACAAATCCTGCGACAAATTTATTTACCGGATGATCGTAAATGTTCTGCGGGGTATCTACCTGCTGGATCAGACCGTCTTTCATGACAACGATTTTTGTCCCAAGCGTCATTGCTTCTGTCTGATCGTGTGTAACATAAATGATGGTGGTATCTAACTGTTTATGTAACTTTTGCAATTCAACACGCATCTGCGCCCGAAGCTTTGCATCAAGATTGGAAAGTGGTTCATCCATAAGAAATGCTTTTGGCTGTCTTATGATTGCCGCGCCAATCGCAACACGCTGCTTTTGCCCGCCGGATAATGCCGTCGGTTTTCTGTCAAGCAGAGATTCAATCTCAAGGATTCTTGCTACTTCTCTGACTCTTTGATCAATTTCTTTTTTCGGAACCTTACGGATTTTCAGTGAGTAAGCAATATTTCCATAAACAGTCATGTTTGGATATAAAGCATAATTCTGAAAAACCATTGACATCTCTCTTTCCTTTGGTTCCAGATAGTTGCAGAGCTCTTCGTCGATCCAGAGTTCTCCATCTGTAATATCTTCCAGTCCTGCAATCAATCTAAGTGTTGTAGATTTTCCACAGCCGGAAGGTCCTACGAAAATCACAAATTCTTTATCATGAATGTCTAAGGTAAAATCTTTTACACCATAATGTGTGGAATCAAATTGCTTACAGACATTTCTTAACGCAATTTCAGCCATCTTTTTCCTCCTTCATAGCCACGAATGTGGCTTCGTTCTTGCTCTTATGTCCGTGAAATATCATAACATTTCAGCTTCTGAAAGTGCTATCATATTTCTGCTAAAGAAATGTTAAATGGACGTATATTATTATATACAAATGTAAAAAAATGAGACAGTCCGCAAACTGTCCCACTAAAATTTCGTTATAAAATTATAGGTATAAATATTATGCTCTCTTCCGTTCTTCCAGTGTTCTGGATATTTCTTCTGTCTTTTCATCTGTTAATATGTAATGTTTTCGGAACACAAGTAATCCGATCAGCAATACAAGAATCGGAATGATCGTCATACACATCCGAAGTCCCAGCCTGGAAGCCGGTGCGATTACCGTCAGTACTTCTGCCGTTTCATCCTTCTTGATCTGGAAGATCTGAATAACGATCGAAGCCGCAAGTGCAGCCACGCCAGATGCCAGCTTTACCACAAAGGTCTGCATCGAAAAGATTACCGATTCGTCACGCCGGTTATTTTTCAATTCCCCGTAATCTACCGTATTTGCAAGGAAAATCGTCACAATAACATTCAGCATACCAATTGCCGACATAATAAGGAATGCCGGAACCAGAAGCAGATAGACACCGGTACTTCCGGAGAATGCAATCACAAGAAGGATCAGATATCCTGCAAATGCCATAGAAAAGCTGACATAAAAAAGATTTATCGTATTCATAAATTTCCGGAACAGCGGAAACAAAATCATCATCGCAAGGATCTGGAATGCACCGCCAAAGGTATTAAAAAGCGTATAATTGCTCTGCCATGCTTCCGGACTGAAATCATATTTGAAAAAGTAAATGACCAGATTCGATGTAATATATAATGCGGTATTGATCATAACAATTGCCACAACCATGGTCAGTGCCTGGTCATTGCGAAACAGTGCCCGGAACATTTCTTTTACCGTTGCTGTTTCCATATTTACCGAAGATTTTTCTTTAATAGAAAGACAGGTAATCGTGATAAAAATGAAAAACAAAACCGCAATGATCAGTGCAAAATAGCGATATCCAAGCCGTTCAATTTCCGATGCACTTTCCCCGCCTGCCAGTTTGCCAAGCGTGGATACGGAAAGTACGGTGATGATCGTGATAATTGCAGAACCAACGCCGGCACAGGAACGTGCCATTGCAGAAAGATTTTCGCGCTCTTTTCCGCTTTCGGTAAAAGCAGGAATCATGGACCAGTATGGAATGTCCATCATCGTATAAGTTACGCCCCAGAGTATGTAGGTTACAGCCGCATAAGCAACCAGTCCTCTGCCTGAAAGAGAGGGCGGTGCAGCAAACATCAGATACAAAACAATGGCATTTGTCAGTGTACCGATAAAGAGCCACGGTCGGAACTTGCCCCATCTGGTTTTCGTCTTTGCTACGATGATTCCCATGATCGGATCATTAAATGCATCAAAAATTCGGGCGATAAACAGGATCACCCCCATTGCCACAGCACTGACACCCATGATGTCCTGATAATAATAAAGGACATAGGACGCTGACAGCATATAGACCATATCTTTCCCTACAGCCCCGATTCCGTAGGCAAACTTTTCTTTTCCTTTTAGTTTCTGTACTTCTCCCATAATAAATTCCCCCTTGTCAGATTGTAATGCCATCGATCAGAATGGATACGACTTCATCTAATGCCTCATGATAAGAAATTCCATTCTGGACCAGCACGTCTCTCTGAAAAAACTGTTCTAATGTGGCTTCCATCATGGTTTTTAAAATTGGAATCTGGATATTTCGAATTTTTCCTTCTGTGATGCCCTGTTCCAGTAATGAAATCGTACTCTCCCACCCGGTTTCCAGACGGGATTTTACTTTTTCATAAACTTCGGGATACCTCTCCTTTAACTGATAAAGCTGTCTGAGATCAAGCTCCCGATACCCTTCCGGTAACACACCAAGAATTGCTCTGATTTTACCAACCGTATCCAGACTCAGATCTTGAAGAACTTTTTGTTCACTTTCTTTGATCGAGGAAAAACAATAATCAACCATCTCCAGAACCAATGAATTTTTGTCAGGGAAAACAGTATAGATTGTTTTTTTGCTGATTCCCAGAAGAGATGCAAGATCATCCATTGTAAATTTTAACCCTTTTTTCTGAAATGCCTTGATGGTTGCTTCGAGAATATTGCCTTTTAAATTTTTATCTGACACATCATCATCTCCTTGTGGAAACTATTTCTCTTGTAATAGTTTCCTTGATTGTAGCATCTTTGCGCACAAAAAAACAAGCAACTAAATTCACAAAAATAGTTTCTTGTTTTTGGTAACTTTTTAATATGGAGCGAATTCTTTTTCTGGCGGATATATTTTGATTTAAAACTCTCTTGGTTGCAATTTTTTTTATTTTAAAAACAGCTGCGGAATTGCTTCCACAGCTGTTGCGTGCTTGAAACCGTACCTCTGCACTGTGAACTGACACAGGTTTTTTACAGGGTGATTTAAAAATTTAAATTGTATACTTTTCCAAAAATGTTTCTATGAACAAGAACACATAACCTGATAACAAATAACCAATAAACGATGACATTGAACCATAACCAACCGTCTATAAGCTTTGTTGAAGATATACCCTGTACGGAAATTCTTACTTAGATATCCACATCAAACAACACTGTCTGATTGTAGCGATCCAGTGCAATCTGCATTTCCATAATTGTATTGGAAATACGATCGTATTCCTGACGGATTACTTCCAGATCATAGTTGATATATTTATATTCCGGTACCGATCCGGATGAACTGAAGGAATTACTATACACACGCATTTTCGGAAGCCGCTTGCGCATATCGTCAAGAACAGCTTTTCTTTTGTTAAGCTGCGCCATTCGGATCAAAATGCTGTCAATGCTCATCTCCTGATTGCCAACCTGCACTTTTGCGGTGGCATTTGTCAGGTTCAATGTATGTTTGATAGTAACAATCTTCCTGTCGATCTCGTCAATTGTATTTGCAATGGTCATATAATCATATTCCGGAATGACCGGCTCCTCATTGACCGCAGCCACATAGGTACTGGATGCTGCCTCCTTGTTTACCCAGAATGCTTTATCTTCCTCAAGGCTTCTCAACATCTTGTTTGCATAAGCTGATGTAATTTTCTTCATGATTTTTGCCTCCCATACTGTTCTCTTGCTTACAATATAAATGATGTAACCGGATTGCTCCATTGCTATGCAATTTCCGCAATCCTCGAACACCATATAAATAATATCTGTTCCTCAACTTCTGATTTAATTATAATTATATGATAGCTGTTTGTCATTCAACCAACAGTTTAAAACTCCATAGAAATGAGAAATATCCCCGTCAATGACGAGGATATCTTCAATCGAAGTATGTAATAATCTACTTAAAATAATGAAATTGTCTATACTGGGTAACGATTTTCCGGAAAGCCATTTATAAATGGCCTGCGGATTTTCAAATCCAAAAGCTCCCTGGATTTCCCGAATTGTATATCCTTTTTCCAAGAGTAGCTTTCTTATGCGTTCTCCAGTCTTTTTCGGCTGGATTGACAAATACATGGGTTCCATACTTTGTGCCTCCATGATTCAGAATCAAGTTCCCTGATAACTTATATATTATAACACAGAAAGCATCGGATCACCAGTATCAGTCTCTAAAACACCAGAAAATATATTTACAGATATTCCGGATCCACCTGTTTGCCATCGCTCCAGATTCTTTCCAGATCGTAGAACAGACCCTTTCTGTCCTTGCTTCGGAAATGGATTTTATTCAATCAGAAGTTTATAAAAACAGCTTTTTCCTGGAAACCAAAATGAGTAGAAATCCTTAAAACCGTTAGAAACAAAGATTGTCCAGCAAGATCCCCATAAGATATGAAAAGCAAGGATAACATTTTTATGTATATTTGTTGTTTTTGTTGTTTTTTATATACCTCACGTAGTTTTTTACATGGGTAATCTTGATTTTTTTTGTTATAATAACATCATGAATTTAACTAGAAGAATATTCACCAATTTCAATGTAATTCGGTAAAACGCTAAATTTTTTGTAGAAAAAAGTGAGCACATTGGTTAGGATGTGTATATGTACTAATACAACTTGCTGTGATATATGCAAATTGTATAAAAAATCGTGGCGTTTAATATTTATGGAATGGAGAGAGGATAAAAATGAGAATTTACAAAGCAAAAGATTACGTAGACATGAGCCGCAAGGCTGCCAATATTGTTTCTGCACAGGTTATTATGAAACCAAATTGTGTTCTGGGGCTTGCAACCGGATCTACTCCGATCGGTCTTTATAAGCAGTTGGTGGAATGGTATAACAAAGGTGATCTTGATTTCTCAGAAGTTATGACGGTAAACCTTGATGAATATAAAGGACTTAGCCGTGACAACGACCAGAGCTACTACTATTTCATGCATCAAAACCTATTTGATCATGTGAATATTCCAGCTGAGAATACACACCTTCCAAACGGAATGGAACCGGATTCTCAAAAAGAATGCCAGGAATATACCAATCTGATTCAGTCTTTAGGCGGCGTAGATCTTCAGCTTCTCGGAATCGGTCATAACGGTCATATCGGATTCAACGAACCGGGGGAAGCTTTTGACAAGCAGGTTCATTGTGTAAATCTGACTCAGTCTACCATCGAAGCAAACAAACGTTTCTTTGCTTCAGCTGACGATGTTCCGAAACAGGCTTATACAATGGGAATCAAGACGATCATGCAGGCAAAGAAAATCCTGATCGTTGCAAGTGGCGAAGATAAAGCAGAAATCGTAAGAGATGCTTTCTTTGGTCCGATCACACCGAAGGTTCCTGCTTCTGTTTTACAGCTGCATAATGATGTGACTTTGGTAGCTGACGAAGCTGCACTTAGCAAACTTCCTTTATAATCATGTCTGCAAGGAACGGAGGCTTTGAAAATGATCATTAAAAATGCGTCAATTTATACAGAAAATCATACTTTTGTGAACGGGAATGCAGTTGTGGAAAATGGCAGATTTGTAAGTTTTTCGGATTTTTCGGAACAGGATGCCCAGATCGTGGATGCCCAGGGACTTTATATGATTCCGGGACTTGTGGACATTCATTTTCACGGATGCATGGGAGCAGACATGTGCGACGGTACAAAAGAAGCACTGGATATCATTACAAAATATGAAGCGTCCATCGGTGTAACTTCTGTCTGTCCGGCTACCATGACAATTGCTAAAGACGAGCTTTTAAATGTTATGAAAAATGCAGGTGATTACACCTGCAATGGCGGTGCACACCTGGTTGGTATCAATATGGAAGGACCATTTATCAGTGCTTCCAAAAAAGGTGCCCAGGCAGAAGAAAATATCCTGCATTGTGATTATGAATATTTCTGCCGGCTTCAAAAGGCGGCAAAGGGACTGATCAAACTGGTGGATCTTGCACCGGAAGAACCGGGAGCCATGGAATTTATCGAGAAAGCAAAGGATGAGGTAGTTATATCCCTTGCGCATACCGCATCGGATTATGATACTGCAAAAGAAGCCATTCAGCGTGGTGCTTCCCATGCAACCCATTTGTACAATGCAATGCCACCATTGAATCATAGAAATCCGGGCGTAATCGGTGCAGTTAGGGATTCTGAAACATGCCATGCAGAGCTGATCTGCGACGGTGTACATATTCACCCGTCTGTGATCCGCGCAACCTTTGCCATGTTTGGTGCGAAGCGCATGATCCTGATCAGTGACAGTATGCGAGCAACTGGTCTGAATGATGGAGATTACACCCTTGGCGGACAGCCGGTAAAGGTAAAAGGCAATCTTGCTACTCTGCATGATGGAACAATTGCTGGTTCTGCTACGAATCTTATGGACTGTGTGCGTTTTGTGGTTAAGAAAGTCGGCCTTCCGTTTGAAACAGCAGTCATGTGCGCATCTGAAAATCCGGCAAAAGAAATCGGAATTTTCCATGAGGTCGGAAGTATCTCCGCTGGTAAGAAAGCAGATTTTGTGCTTTTAGATAAAGATTTGAATATAGTAAGCGTCTATGTAGATGGAAAGGAGATCACATGTTAGGTTTATTTAAAGGAAAAAATAAGGGGAATCTACTCCACTCCCCGTGTAACGGAAAAGTCGTACCGATCACAGAAGTTCCGGATTCGACTTTTGCGGATAAAATATTAGGAGACGGATTTGCAGTCATTCCTTCCGAGGGAAAGGTCTATGCACCGGCAGATGGGGAAGTGAGTATGGTATTTGATACTCTTCACGCCGTTACTATGACAAGCACCCAGGGAACAGAGATTCTGATCCATATCGGTCTTGATACCGTTACACTGAAAGGAGAACCTTTTACCCCCCATGTTGTTGCAGGTGACAAGGTAAAACAGGGAGATCTCCTGATGGAAGTTGATCTGGATAAGATCCAGGCAGCCGGATTAAATACCATTACTCCGGTACTCATCTGTAATACAGATACTTATGGAAAAATAGCCCTTCAGAAGAAAGGCGAAGTCACACTGGAGGATGCTGTGCTTAAATTATCCTAGGATCTGTGCTTTTTCAATCGAAGCTAACTGGAATGGTCCAGTTTAGTGTATACTTTTATTTTATTTCTAAGGAGGAGAAAAGATGAAATTCTTACAAAAACTTGGTAAAGCGTTAATGCTCCCGGTAGCTATTCTTCCGATCTGTGGTATCCTCATGGGTATTGGATACAGGTTATGTCCGGCTACGATGCAGGGTGGAGACATCGAGGGTGCAGTAAATCTGATCGGTCTGTTTTTAGTAAAAGCAGGTGGAGCTTTGATCGACAACATGGCAATTCTTTTTGCAATCGGTGTCGGTGTCGGTATGTCTGAAAAAAATGATGGTACAGGTGGTATCGCTGCTCTTGCTTCATGGCTTATGATGACAACACTTCTTTCAACAGGATTTGTTACAACGATCATGCCTTCTATCGCAGACAGTGCAACAAAGACACTTGCCTTCGACAAAATCGCAAACCCGTTTATCGGTATTCTTGCAGGTATCATCGGATCTGTGTGCTACAACAAATTCAAAAGCACAAAGCTTCCGGACTGGTTGTCTTTCTTCAGTGGAAAACGCTGTGTAGCAATTATTGCCGGAGTTGTTTCTATTCTTGCATCTGTTGTTTTATTATTCGTATGGCCATTACTTTTCGGAGCACTTGTTGCTATTGGAAAAGGAATCGTTGGACTGGATGTTGTAGGAGCCGGTATTTATGCATTCCTCAACCGTCTGCTCATTCCTACCGGATTACATCACGCACTGAACAATGTATTCTGGTTTGATACGATCGGTCTTGGTGACTTACAGCACTTCTGGGCTGGTGAAACATCTGCAGACGTATCATGGAGTCTTGGAATGTACATGTCAGGATTCTTCCCATGTATGATGTTTGGTATCCCTGGTGCAGCTCTTGCTATGGTAAAATGTGCAAAACCGGCGAAAAAGAAAGTTGCAATCGGACTTGTAGCTTCTGCAGCTATTTGTGCATTCATCTGTGGTGTAACTGAACCGTTCGAATTCGGATTCATGTTCCTTGCACCGGTACTTTATGTAATTTATGCAGCACTTTACGGTATCTTCACAATGATCACAGTTGCCCTTGGATTCCGTGCAGGATTCTCATTCTCAGCAGGTGCGATGGACTTATTCTTCTCTGCTTCTCTTCCGGCAGCAGCTAAGATATGGCTTATTATTCCGCTTGGAATCGCAGCATTCTTAGTTTTCTATTTCGTATTCCTCTTCGCGATCAAGAAATTTGATCTGAAGACACCGGGTAGAGAAGATGATGACGATCTGGAAGCAGAAAAAAATGTAGAACTGGCAAGTGATGACTTCACAGCTATCGCAGCAAAGATTCTTGAAGGTTGCGGCGGAAAGGAAAACATTGCAAGCATCGACAACTGTGTAACAAGACTGAGACTGGAAGTAAAAGATATGACTGCAGTTAACGACAAAGTGATCAAATCTGCAGGTGTTGCAGGTGTTATTAGACCTGGAAAAACTTCTGTACAGGTTATTGTTGGAACTAAAGTACAGTTTGTTGCAGATGCATTCTCAAGACTTTGTGAATAAGCTTATATATCTTGAATAATTGTATCAGAAAAGCAGGGCGCATGCCCTGCTTTTTACATTTTAAAAAAGAATGTGCCGAAGCACATTCTCATTTTGAATTCTTTTATAATTCTTCCGGATCAACCTGTTTTCCGTCTCTCCAGATTCTTTCCAGATCATAGAAAACACGGTTTTCTCTGTCAAATACATGAACGATAATATCGCCAAAGTCCAGCAGTACCCAGCTTCCAAGGCCATAGCCTTCACGCTGTTTGACTTCGTATCCTGCTTTTCCGAGTGTCTCTTCTACATTGTCAACCAGTGCTCTTACCTGGCTTTCGTTGGTTCCGTTTGCAATGATAAAATAATCTGCAAGCACAGAGATTCCTGCAATGTCAATTACACGGATATCTTCGCCTTTTTTGTCAGCGAGTGCTTCGCAGGCAAGTTTTGCCATCTCTCTTGACTGCTCGATTGTCTGCATCAGTTTTTTTCCTCCTTTTCGGAATCACTGTTTTTCAGGTTCTTATAATATAAAAATGTCTCTTCTGTCGCAGGATCTAACGTTGCACCTTTTTCGGCAAGATATGCAAGTGTATCTTCCAGAATACGGTAAAGACATGCATCGATATCTACAAATGCAAGCGCACGTACTTCCGGAAGATTTGGTGCAACATCTCTTCCAGGCTCAATATAATCTGCGATATAAATGATCTTATCAAGCAGAGACATATTCGGACGACCGGTTGTATGAGACTCGATCGATCGTAGAATCTCTTCATTTTCTATTCCATATTTTTCCCGGGCAAAAAATGCGCCCAGCTTTGCGTGCAGAAGTCCCGGATTTTTGTACTCTGCATCGGAAATTTCGATATGATTTTTCTCGCAGAGCTTAATCTTTTCATCTGCCGGCACACATTTTGCACAGTCATGTAAAAGTCCTGCCGTCAAAGCCTGCTCCAGATTGGCACCATAACGCATGGCAAGGCAGCCTGCCGTATGCATCACACCGATCGTATGATCATAACGGTCTTTATCCAGGTACCGTTTTACTTTTTTCTGCATCTTAAGTATTGTTTCCGTCATGTTCACTCACCTGATATAATCTGTTCAAATCTATATAATCTGCAACCTTTTTCGGAATCGGAAGATCTTCTGTCTCTCCTCCTCGGATCATCTGCCGGATCTCACTGGAAGAAACCGGCATCACAGGGGTACGGAGAAGCCGGATATCACATGCATACTTTTCTTTCAAATATGTGATCTGACGGCGCATTTCTTTCGGCGCTCCTGCATCATCCCGATATGCTGCCAGGATGACCGCTGTTTTCAGAAGTCTTTCCGGACATTTCCAGGTTTCCAGATTGAAAAGAGAATCCGCACCGATGATAAAATAAAATTCATCCTGCGGATAAGTCTCTTTAAAATACTCCATTGTCTGATAGGAGTACGAAGTTTCCTTTCGATCCATTTCATAGGTACAAAGCCGGAAATACGGAATCTCTTCAATTGCAAGGCGTGTCATTTCGGCACGGTCCTGTAAATCTTTTCGTATTTCCGGATTTGATTTATGGGGCGGATTGCCGTTTGGCATATACCACACTTCATCCAGATGGAACTGCTGGTATGCATATTCACCAAGCATCAGATGCCCGTTGTGGATGGGATCAAATGTTCCGCCCATAATACCGATTCTCATAATCTATACTCCACTCATTAAGGAAGAACGATTTTCTTCTTGTCGTCTTTTCCCTCTTTATAAAGAACGATTTTTCTTCCGATAACCTGTACCACCTGGGAACGTGTACGCTCTGCAAGGATCTCTGCCATTCCACGCAGATCATCTCCACAGTTCTGAAGAACGTGAAGCTTGATCAGTTCTCTTGCTTCAAGCGCTTCTGCAACAGCTGCGGTAAGTTCCGGTGTTACGCTGGATTTACCGATCTGAAGGATAGGATCCATTGTCATCGCAAGGCTCTTTAAATAAGCTCTCTGTTTGGAAGTCATAAAACTTCTCCTTTCTGAAATTATGTTCTTTTCTAACGGTAATATTCAAACTGAAGACCGTACATACGGATAGTATCGCCTTCCTGAACACCTGCATTTTCAAGCTGCTCAAGGATACCGGTTTCTTTCAGGAATTTCTGGAAGAAAGCAAATCCCTTCTCGGAATCCAGATTGGTGTAACCAAGCATCTTTTCGATCTTCGGTCCCTCTACTACAAATACATCGTCTTCTTTTTCCACGGTATATGGAAGATCCATGTGGATGATCTCTTCTTCCGGGAAATATTCCTGTTCAAATACGATCGGCTTGTCATCCAACTTCTGAAGTTCATTATTTACATAGTAAAGAAGATCAGAAAGCCCTTCTCCGGTCACACCGGAAATCGGGAATACCTTGATTCCTTTTGGCTCGAACTCATCTCTCAGTCTCTGGATCGGATCTTCATCTTCGGAATAGATCAGGTCAACCTTATTCGCTGCAATGACCTGTGGACGCATGGAAATTTCTTTGTTATATGCTTCCAGTTCAGCGTTGATCTTGTAAATGTCTTCAACCGGATCACGTCCTTCGATACCTGCCGCATCCACAACATGGATCATCATCTTGGTACGTTCAACATGACGCAAAAATTCATGTCCAAGTCCGACACCTTCTGATGCTCCTTCAATCAGTCCCGGAATATCTGCAATAACAAATCCCTTTGCACCTTCCAGATCTACAACTCCAAGGTTCGGGCTGAGTGTTGTGAAATGATAATTTGCAATCTTTGGCTGCGCATTGGTTACACGGGAAAGGAATGTAGATTTACCAACATTCGGGAAACCGACAAGCCCAACGTCTGCGATCACCTTAAGTTCCAGATTCACCCAGAGTTCCTGTGCAGGCTTTCCCGGCTGTGCATACTTCGGAACCTGCATGGTAGAGGTTGCAAAATGCATATTTCCAAGACCGCCCTTACCACCTTTTAAGATAATCTGGCGCTGGTTCTCGCCCGACATATCGGCAATGACTTTATTGGTCTCTGCTTCACGGATAACTGTCCCTTCAGGAACTTTCAGGATCAGATCCTTTGCATCCTTACCATGGCAGCGCTTTTTGCCGCCTTCCTCTCCGTCCTGTGCTTTATATTTTGTTTTGTGACGGAAATCTACCAGTGTGTTAAGACCTTTGTCCACTTCAAAGATTACATCACCGCCGCGACCGCCGTCGCCTCCGTCCGGACCGCCATTCGGAACATATAATTCCCTGCGAAAGCTGACGTGACCGTCGCCGCCCTTTCCGGATCGGATATATATTTTTGCTCTGTCTGCAAACATAATATGTCCTCCTTATTTATGACTAAAAACAAGGCTTCAAACCCAAAAAGTTTGAAGCCTCTGTTAAATCTGCTTATTCAGCTACTGGATAGATAGAAACCTGTTTCTTATCTCTTCCTTTTCTTTCAAAACGAACAACACCGTCAACCAGTGCAAATAATGTATCGTCACCACCGCGACCTACATTGATTCCTGGATGAATCTTTGTTCCGCGCTGTCTGTAAAGGATGTTACCAGCTTTTACAAACTGTCCGTCTGCTCTTTTTGCTCCAAGTCTCTTAGATTCAGAGTCACGACCGTTCTTTGTAGAACCAACTCCTTTTTTATGAGCGAAAAACTGAAGGTTTAATTTCATCATGGTTGTTACACCTCCTCGTATGTCAAATCCATATATTCTCTGTAGTTCTCATCTTCTGCAATCTCTTCCAGACCAAGAACCATCGCGTCAAGCAAAAGCTTTGCCTCGCGAGTCGGATTACCTTTAAGTCGATAGTCAATGAGTCCTTTGGATTCATCGGATACAAGGCTTGTACGGTCATCCGCAAATTTCTCAATGGCATTCAAAGTATTGATCGTAAGTACGGAAACAGCTGCGCAGACAATATCCTGTCCTTCTTCACTGAATCCTGCATGACCATGTGCTTTGAAACCTACACATTGATGTTTTTCATTTTTATAAATGGTTACTCGTATCATATAACCACCAGCTTCTTACGCGTTGATCTTTTCGATCTTAACTGCTGTATACTGCTGTCTGTGTCCGTTTTTCTTGTGGTAACCTGTTTTTCTCTTATACTTGTAAACGATAACTTTTTTAGCTTTTCCGTCACCAATTACAGATGCTTCAACTGTTGCACCTTCTACTACTGGTGTTCCAACTTTAAGCTCGTCACCACTTACTGCGAGAACCTGGTCAAAAGTATAAGACTGTCCGGCTTCCACACCAAGCTTTTCTACTTTAATGATATCGCCTTCGGCTACTTTGTACTGTTTACCACCTGTTGCTATAATTGCGTACATATGGCACCTCCTATTATCATTACTCGCCAACTACGGTGTCTGATCAAATCAGGACTTATAACCTCGTTGTGCGGCATACCTCTGTATTATACAGTGGCATACCGTACAAAGTCAACCCCTAATTTGCGATTTTTTTAATTTTTTCATAACAATATCCGATAATGTCTTTTCTTGTGATAATTCCTATGAAATTCTCCTGGTCATCTATGACCGGAACAAAGTTCTGATCCATCGCTTTTTCCATCAGATCTTCCATATTGGAATCAGCGCTTACCGGCCGGTAATCTGCTCTTCTTGCAATCTTCGTGATTGCAATGTCTTCTGCTCCTTTCAGATTCAGGATGTTCAGCTTCTTAAGTCCCCAGAGCAGGTCTCCTTCGGTGATTGTACCGACGTATTTACCTTCCCGGTTGATCATCGGAATGGATGAGTATTTGTGGTACTCCATGATTTCCATTGCCTGTCTGAGCGTGTGGTAGTCATATACAAATGCCACTTCTGCTTTTGGCTTCAGGAAAAATAATATATTCATTTTCGTATCCTCTCTTGTATGAATATTCTGTACAGGGGAGTTTTCCCCAACACCTGTACTATACCATATTTGAGGATCGAATTGAAGATTTACAGCTGAGTGTTAACAAAAATATCATAAATTGCTTTGATTGCTGCTTCAAAGTCGTGCTCTCTCACACCGATGATAATATTTAACTCGCTGGATCCCTGATCGATCATTTTTACATTGACATGTGCATGTGCCAGTGCGGAGAAAATTCTTCCGGCTGTACCGCGTGTCTGGCGCATTCCACGTCCAACAACAGCGATCAGTGCAAGATCGGATTCCAGTTCGATGTCATCCGGATTCACGGCACGGTGGATGCCCGCAAGCACTTTCTGCTCATGTTCTTCAAATTCATCCTGATGAACGAAGATAGTCATAGTATCAATTCCTGACGGCATATGTTCAAAAGAAATCCCTTCATCTTCAAATACACCAAGAACCTTGCGACCAAATCCGACTTCTGAGTTCATCATTGCTTTTTCAATTGTAATAGAAGCAAATCCACGCTTTCCTGCAATACCTGTAATTGTATACTTCGGCTTTCTGCAGGTTCCTTCTACGATCAGAGTACCCTTTTCTTCCGGTGCGTTTGTGTTACGGATGTTGATCGGAATCCCTTCTTTACGAACCGGGAAGATTGCATCTTCATGCAATACGCTGGCACCCATATAAGAAAGTTCACGCAACTCTTTGTAAGTAATTGCTTCGATTCCTTTTGGATTCTTGATGATACGGGGATCTGCAATGAGGAATCCGGATACGTCTGTCCAGTTCTCATACATATCAGCATGTGTGGCTCTTGCAACGATCGATCCTGTTACATCAGATCCGCCGCGGGAAAATGTCTGGATCGTTCCGTCCGGACGTGCTCCGTAGAATCCAGGAATCACGGCATGCTCTACTTTTGAAAGTCTGTCTGCAAGTACCTGGTTAGTTTCTTCTGAAAGGAAGTTCCCATTTTCATCGAACTTGATCACTTCTGCCGCATCGATAAACTCATATCCAAGATAAGCTGCGATTACACGTCCGTTTAAATATTCTCCACGGGAAGCAGCATAATCTCTTCCGATCTTCTTTGCAAAATTATCACGGATGGTGGCAAATTCTTCGTCAAGAGAAAGAGTGATCCCAAGCCCTTCAATGATTTCCTGATATCTCTTCTGAATGTCAGCGAGTAATTCTGTAAATTTCTTCTCTTTTACAGCTGCGCCGTAACAACGATACAGCATATCTGTTACCTTGGTGTCGTCGGAAAAACGCTTTCCCGGAGCAGACGGTACAACGTAACGTCTTGATTCCTCTGAAAGAACGATCTTTCCTGCCTTTTTAATCTGTACTGCATCGGCAAGAGAGCTTCCGCCGAATTTCACTACCTTAATCATCTGTTGGTATTCCTCCATCTCTCAATTCATGTATTCTGATCTGCACATGGCAAACCTGCATTTTCTGTAGAAACACCGGGCAGATGTTTCTACACTTATGTAGTTATTACTTTATTACGCTGACGTGAAAAATGCAAGATTTTCTTTTGGAATCTGTTGAAAATCTTGCATTTTGTCTAATAGAATTTCTTTTTTTGAAAACTTTCTATGCATGAATTACATCTGCAAATGTAGCATCCGCTGCTTTTCTCAAATCCTCCGGTGCAAGTGTCAGTTGTGCACCGATTCTTCCGGCACTTACATAGACTTTCTCAAACTGCTGTGCACTTGCATCAATGACCGTCGGAAAATGCTTTTTCATTCCGATCGAAGTGCATCCACCACGCACATAGCCGGTAAGCGGTGTTAACTCCTTTAAATGAAGCATTTCAATAGATTTTTCACCAACCGCTTTTGCAGCCTTCTTAAAATCAATTTCTGCTTCGATCGGAAGAACGAAAACATAATGTTCGCCACTTTTCCCAGTTGTGACAATGGTCTTGTAAACCTGTTCGTGAGGCAGATTCAGCTTGTCGGCGGTTTCAATTCCGTCCGTGAATTCATCGCATTCATAGGTCTGATATTCGTAAGAAATTTTCTTTCTGTCTAAAATTCGCATTGCATTTGTTTTGACTTCTTTTTTACCCATGTAAACTTTCCTCCAGTGTTTTTCGGATTTTCTTTCGTGTAATTTCCACCAGCTGCAGTTTCGTCATTCCAATCACATTTCCCGGATTTGGGTCCTTCTTTAATTCCAGCTGCAGATACGCAAGAAGTTCTTTCTTCTCTTCTGCTGATTTCATGTTGATAAAATCAATAATAATGATACCGGAAATATTGCGGAGTCGGATCTGGCGGACTGCTTCCCTTGCTGCCTCCCGGTTGATCTCCGGAAAATGAGAATTCTTTTTCAGACATTTTCCGGAATTGACATCGATTACAGTCAGCGCCTCGGTTGGCTGGATCACCAGATAAGCCCCGGATTTCATCCATACCCGTTCTTGTCTGGCTTCTCGGATCGCCCCTTCCAGGTTATAGCATTTTACAAGTGGATAAGACGGATCCGTATACGCACGGAGAATCGGAAGTTCATCTGGCATTTCCGTTTCCAGATAAGTCTGAACTTCTTTATACAAAACTCCATCTTCTACCGTTTCCTCTACAATAATTTCCGTCAAATCTTTTTTGTAAATATCCCGGAGTGCCTGTACGCACGGATCCGGTGCACTCTGCAGACAGCTGAAGCAGGTCCGCATTTTGCCATATTCTACGATTCTGTGATAGTTCTCTGCCAGTTTGTCAATTTCGGCACGGATCTGTGTTTCTTCTGTTTCCACACAATTTGTCCGGAAAATCAATCCGAAATCACAGCCTATATAGTCCTGTCCCAGCTTTTGCAGTTCTTCTTTCCGGGCACCGTGAATTTTACCGGATACACCAATGGTACGATTGCCGGAAGTCAGTACTACATACTGCCCGGTGAAATTTAAGTTCCCGGTCACGACAGGCTGCTTGGTTTTCACTGCTTCTTTCTCCACCTGAACCAGAAGCTCATCACCGATCACAAGTGGCTTCTTTCCGATCTTATTGGTGAAAACCGGGGTATATTTTCCATCCAGCGCAAAATAGCATTGCTCACCGTTGGCAATTTCAACAAATGCGCCACCGATATTCGGAAGGATTTTCCGTACTCTTCCGACATAAATTTCACCCAGGCAGCAGCTCTTTTTTTCTCCGCTACTGCCAAAGTGAAATTCCGTTACTTTCTCATCCTCTAAAAGTGCAAGCACCCGGCGGTTCATGCATTCCGTAAGGAGTACTTTTCGTTCCATCTATACAATCTCCGTTCCAAGCGCATCCAGTGGAACCAGAATCATCTTGCCCTCCGTGTTTTCGGATTCCGCAAAAGTTTCCAGTCTGTGGTGGGTAAAGGTCACTTCCTCCGCATCCATACCAAGATAGCGGACAAACGCTTCTGTGACCAGCTCCGGCTTTAAATTCTGGACACTTCCTGCTGCCACACGCATATAAATCTTTCCGTCCCGGCATTCCAGCTTGTAGATCATCGGACGAATGTCCACTTCTTTTTCACTCTTTTTCGTCTTTTTGACCACACAGATTTCATTCTGCGCATAAAAAGCTTCCAGCTTTTCAGCAAGATCTTCCGGCAGGCTGCCATTTTTTACCGAAGATAAATAGTCGGCACCTGCTACGATTGACATTCCTTTGCTTTTCTTATCATCCGGGATCTGCACAAAGCTGACGATCTCCATGCCGTCTACCATCTGTTCATTCAGCCGTCTGACCGCTTCTTTGCTGGCGATTGACTCGGTCAATTCGATATCAAAATATTCCCCGTCACTGGTAAGCCCTACGCCAAGTGGATTAGCGAAAGACATGATCATATGCGGGCTGTAACCACTGGTAAATGCGATCGGAATCTCGGCACGGCGAATCGCTTTCTGGAAATACCGCATGATATCCAGGTGTCCGATGAACTTCATCACTCCATTTTTCCGAAATTTAATTCTTGCCTTCAAAGCAGACACCTCCTCCGTAACTTGCTGCCCCACAGCCGGAACATTTTGCACGGCAGTTCGGGGTTACATTCCCTTCCATTGCATTCTTCCATTCTCTTATAAGGAAAGATTTTGTCACGCCACAATTGATGAAATCCCATGGGAAGATTTCATCTAATTCACGCTTTCTGAGATTATAGAAATCCATGTCTACACCTGTATTTTCAAAGGCCTGCAGCCATTTATCATAATCAAAATACTCATCCCACGCATCGTAAATACAGCCAAGACGGTAAGCCTCTTCCAGAACCTTTCCGACCTTCCGGTCACCGCGGGCAAAGACGCCTTCCAGAACGGTTACTTCGGCGGTATGCCAGTTGTAGCGCAGACTCTTGCGGTTCAGCTGGTTGCGGAATGCTTCCTGTACAATTCCTGCACGGCGGATATATTCTTCCATCGGCTGCATGGTCGCCCACTGAAGCGGTGAAAATGGTTTCGGTACAAAGAAGGAACTACTTGCCGTGATCTGACATTTTCCATTTCTCTGATCCTTCGGAATTTCATAATACCGGCGTGCTACTTTATCTGCAAGAACAGCAATTCCTTCCATATCTTCCTGGGTTTCGGTCGGAAGTCCAAGCATGAAATAGAGCTTGACCTTCGTCCATCCACCTTCAAAAGCCTGTCCTGCACCATTTAAAATGTCGTCTTCCGTCAGACCTTTGTTGATTACATTACGCATCCTCTGTGTTCCGGCTTCCGGGGCGAAGGTCAGACTGCTCTTACGCACATCCTGCACCTTGCTCATAACATCCAAAGAAAATGCATCGATACGAAGGGACGGCAGGGAAATGTTGACGCCCTGTGTGTGGAACTCATCGATCAGGAAGGTGACGATCTCTTCCAGTTCGTTGTAATCACTGGAACTTAAAGAACTTAAGGTGATCTCTTCATGTCCCGTATTTTTCAGCATTGCACGTGCCGTCTCTTTGAGCATATTGATATCACGCGGACGTGTCGGACGGTAAACCATTCCCGCCTGACAGAAACGACATCCACGGATACAGCCGCGCTGAATCTCCAGAACAGCTCTGTCCTGGGTTACTTTGATAAACGGAACAACCGGCTTTAACGGATAAGTTGTCTGGCTCATATCTGCTGCAACTACTCGCTTGATCTTTTCTTTTGCATGTGGGTTATTTTGCAGGAAAGATTCAATCGTGCCGTCTTCTTTGTAAGTGACATCATAAAAAGAAGGAACGTAAATTCCCTCGATCTCTGCTGCCATTTCCAGAAATTCTTTCCGGCTTTTTCCGGCTCTCTTCCACTTTTTGTATGCTTCCAGAAGTTCATCATAAACCACTTCGCCCTCTCCGATATAGAACATATCGAAAAATTCTGCCAGTGGTTCTGGATTATACACGCACGGTCCTCCACCAATTACAAACGGATCTTCTAAAGTTCTGTCCGCACTGTGAAGTGGGATACCAGACAAATCCAGTACCTGAAGCACGTTGGTGTAACACATCTCAAACTGTAATGTGATGCCAAGAAAGTCAAACTCCTTCACCGGATCCTGAGATTCCAGGGTAAAAAGTGGAATATGTTTTTCGCGCATGATCTTATCCAGATCGATCCACGGAGAGTATACTCTCTCACACCAGGTATCCTCCCGGCGGTTGAACATATCGTACAGAATCTGGATTCCCAGATGGGACATACCAACCTCATATACCTCCGGAAAACACATTGCAAACCGAATATCTACCGCTTTTTTGTCCTTCATGACCGAATTGACTTCATGGCCAATGTAGCGGGCAGGTTTCTCTATATTCAGTAAAATATCATCATCTAATGCTAATTTCCTCATTTTTCCTCCGTTTTTAGTTCTTTTGCTCTTAATTCTATAACGATTCACGCCGTAAATACAAGCAATATTTACAATTTTTTAACTTTACAACTATACCATTTATTTCAGAAAATTGCAAAATAAATGAGGTGAAAACAGCCTGTTTTTGCTATTAAGTAACAGAAAGTGTAGTTTCTGTACTGTAAAAGACTGTATGAGATTATATGTAACAGTTTGATCTTTTATAAGATTTTTGTTGCCTGTTACGCAATGATATGACATATGCATTGAATAATTATGCATTAAAATGTATTTTATACATAATTACGAATCTAGCAAATAAATAACAAAACAATGTACAGGAAAACACATTGCAAATCGTATATATTCTATAATATTTCTTTGTTAGCCGAAGCGCTAACCTAGACAGCCAGTCTATCTGGCTCAATTCGAAATGAAAAATAGGTAAAAAAAAGGGCGTGTGAAAAAACG
>NZ_JAQDGZ010000030.1:0-28919 GCF_027663865.1 Coprococcus sp. AF99-45 | reverse complement strand
GAAGACGATTCCGAGTATGACGATGAGGAAGAATACGAGGATGAAGACGAAGATGACTACCAGATCGATGATGAATTAGATGAAGATCATAAAGAGGATTTTGATTTTGAAAAAGAATCTGCTCTCGATATCGATGATCATGATTCTGACGAAGATGATGGTGATTTTGCAGACCTTGATTCCTTTGAAGATGAAGAAGAATTAGATAGCAGTGATGATTATCTTGATCTTGAATTTGACGAGAAACCGGCTCCTGAGCCAGAGAAAGAAACTTCAAAATCAGCGCCAACTCCTGATATTGACGAAGTTCTTGAAATCGAAGAACCGTCAGAAGATGAAATCACCGAACGCATGGGTAAATTCGATACCGGATTCGTTGTACAGGGTCGTTACGATCTGAGTGCAACAAGTGAGATCGGACTGAAGCTTGGACTTACTGAAGAGCAGAAGCAGCTGTTCTCTTACTTTGTACCGATCCGTGGTGTCAGTGAACAGCTTGTTGAAATCCTTGATAACGACAAACGTTGCCGTAACCGTTATGGAACTTCCCGCACAGGCAACATCCTGATCCTTGGCCGCAAGGGAAGCGGAAAAACAGTCCTCGCAGTTGATATTGTAAAAGCAATCCAGAAACAGCGCAGACTCAAACAGGGTAAAGTTGCAATCGTAACCGGTGATTCTCTGAACAAAAAGGACATCGGAAGTATCATCGATAAACTGAACGGTGGCGCACTGATCATCGAAAAAGCTTCCAAGATGAATGACAGAACCATCCGTGAACTGAATGACATGATGGATGAACAGACCGGCGAACTTCTCTTCCTTCTGGAAGACCAGAAGAAACCGCTGGAAAGAATGTTTGCATCCCATCGCGAATTCAAACGTAAATTTACTTCCAGACTGGAGCTTCCGGTATTCATCAATGATGAACTGGTTACATTCGGTCAGACCTATGCTAAGGAAAACGGATACCGTATCGATGAAATGGGAATCCTTGCATTATACAGCCGGATTGATATGATGCAGAGAGAAGATCATGCGGTTACTGTTGCAGAAGTAAAAGAGATCATGGATGAAGCAATTTCACATTCCCAGAAAGCAAATGTAAAACATCTTGTGAAACGGGTATTTGGAAGAAGCACTGATAATTCAGACCACATCATCCTGAAAGAAGAAGATTTTAAAGCATAAGATTTCTACAAAGAACGCGCTTCCGGCGCGTTCTTTTATATATGCAGACAAAACCGATAACTATAAAGAAAGAGTTTTAGACATCTTACATAAGAAGTGTATAAGTTGTCCAAAACTCTTTCTTTTTATCGCTATTTCTAGTATAATATTCCTAAATATCTTTGATAGAAGGTGAATGGGATGGCAGTAAAAAAAACAACAGCACAACAGACCAACACGACCCGCAAGACGGCCGTAAAAAAATCTACTGTAAAAAAACCGGCAGCTGCTAAAACTGCTGCTAAAAAGTCTACAGCTAAAAAGTCTGTAAAAACTGTAACAACAGATAAACCCGCTGATTATAGAATCGGCGAATTAGATCAATATTTATTCGGACAGGGAACCCATTATGAAATCTATAAAAAAATGGGTGCACATTTTGTAAAAGATGGAAAAAAAACCGGCGTATATTTCGCAGTATGGGCTCCACACGCCAGATCAGTTGCCGTAGTCGGTGAATTCAACGGCTGGAGTGAAGATGCAAACGTTATGAAGCGTCAGGAACCACTTGGAATCTATACCGCATTTGTTCCGGAAGCACAGCTCGGACAGCTTTACAAGTACTGTATTGAGACACAGACCGGAGATAAGCTTTACAAAGCTGATCCATTTGCGAACAGTGCAGAGTTGAGACCGGGAACTGCCTCAAGGATTGCTGATATCTCCCATTTAAAATGGAGTGACAGTGTCTGGATGAAGCACCGGGCAGAATGGGATTTCCATTCCTCACCGATTTCCATTTATGAAGCACATATCGGTTCCTGGATGCGCCATCCGGGACGTGAAGATGATGGGTTCTACAGCTACCGTGAATTTGCGCATGCAGCTACAGACTACATAAAAAAGATGGGGTATACTCATATCGAACTGATGGGAATTTCAGAATACCCATTTGACGGCTCCTGGGGATATCAGGTGACCGGATATTATGCTCCGACCTCCCGTTATGGTACGCCGGAAGATTTCGCATATATGATCAATTACTTCCATAAGAATAAGATTGGCGTAATCCTTGACTGGGTACCGGCACATTTTCCACGCGATGCACACGGACTCGCTGACTTTGACGGCACAGCTACCTTTGAATATGCAGATCCTAAGAAAGGGGAACATCCGGACTGGGGAACCAAGATCTTCGATTATGGTAAAGCAGAAGTTAAGAACTTCCTGATCGCCAACGCACTGTTCTGGATCGAACATTATCACATCGATGGTCTCCGCGTAGATGCTGTTGCTTCCATGCTGTATCTTGATTACGGTAAAGAAGACGGTCAGTGGATCGCCAACAAATACGGCAGCAATGAGAATCTGGAAGCAATCGAATTTTTCAAGCATCTGAATTCCGTTACTACCGGACGTAACCCTGGCGCACTGATGATCGCAGAAGAATCCACCGCATGGCCAAAAGTAACAGGCAAACCGGAAGATGATGGTCTTGGATTCAGCCTGAAGTGGAACATGGGATGGATGCATGACTTTACCGAATACATGAAGCTGGATCCATATTTCCGCAAAGGCGACCACTACGGTATGACATTTGCCTTAACCTATGCATACAGCGAGAATTATATTCTTGTATTATCACATGATGAAGTGGTACATCTAAAATGCTCTATGCTCAATAAGATGCCTGGTCTAGGATTTGAGAAATTCGCCAACCTGAAGGTCGGTTATGCTTTCATGATGGGACATCCTGGAAAGAAACTTCTCTTCATGGGACAGGATTTCGGACAGCTCCGCGAGTGGAGCGAGGCGCGTGAGCTTGACTGGTATCTCCTTGCAGAGCCGGAGCATCAGGCACTCCAGAATTTCTACCGTGACCTGCTGCATCTTTACACACACAACAAAGCCATGTATGAACAGGATACCTGCATGGAAGGCTTTGAGTGGGTCAATGCAGATGACAGCTCACGAAGTATTTACAGCTTCATCCGTCATTCAAAGGGCGCAAAAAAGAACCTTTTATTCGTATGTAACTTCACACCGATCGAACGACCGGAGTACCGTGTCGGCGTACCGCGCGGCAAACAGTACCGCCTGGTACTGAACAGTGATGAATTGCAGTATGGCGGAAGCGGAAAAGCCCGCCCGGCAGTATATAAAGCAAAGAAACAGGAATGTGATGGAAGACCATATTCATTTGGTTACGATCTTCCGCCATACGGTGTTGCTGTATTCGAATTTTAACATAGCAAGTCAATGCAATCTGCGCAAAATATTCATCATACGAATAATTGATTCCACCAATTATTTTCTTAACATTTCCCGGATTCGTTCTTCCAGAGTTTCTTCTGGAAGAACTCCGGTTGTATATCCACAGATTTTTCCATCTCTGTACACCACAAACGTCGGTACAATCTCAATGCCTATATACTCTGCAAGCTCTTTCGATATATCAATATCAATCTTATAAAAAATCCATTTTCCCTGATACCGGCTGGCAATCCTTTCCACAACAGGATACATCATTCCGCACTTTGGACACCATGATGCGTAAAACTCCACAATTACCGGCATCCTCTGCTTTCCGACTGTATTTTCATAATCCTTCGTGATCAATGCGATACCCATACACTTTCCTCATTTCTGCCATCTCAGGCTATGTAAAAAGGACTGGATTAGTGGCATCCACATTTCGGGTTTAAGATTTTATAGACTTCCTGAAAAGAATTTCTGAAACAGATCAGCTTTTTATTAAATCTTGGATTCTTATAGCAAAACCCCCGCATACAATTCTGAAAATGATGCTTTTTCCGCATATCTGTTCCTTCCTGACTTCCTCTTTCTACAATATATGCAAAAAGACAGCCGATGTGCGGATTGCTCCGTATCTGCTGTCTCTTATATTGCCAGGGATCATCTTACGCACTCAGCGCCTTTATGATCTGCCTGTTGCATTTTATTCAATTGTCTTACTGGCGCATTGCGATCAGTTTATGGATCGGATGTCCCTGCCCGGAAAATTTCTCCTCGTACTCAGTCATAACATTCCCTCTGCTGAGTGTCGGATCATTGTGAAGATCATAGGTCTTCGCCAGAAGTACCCAGCCTGCCAACTCCACCTGCTCCAGTGAAAATTCAAACAGCTCTCTGTTGTCTGTCTTAAATTCAACGACTCCGTCAAAGGCAAGGATCTTGTCATACCGCTCAAAAAACTGCTTGGAAGTAAGTCTGCGCTTTGCATGACGTGCTTTCGGCCACGGATCTGAAAAATTCAGATAAATCTTGTCAATCTCTCCGACAGCAAAAACCTCCGGCAGATTTGTCGCATCCATACAAATAAAACGAATATTGTTGACATCCTTGTATTCCTCGTCATTGTCAAAGCGTTCCAGCGCCCGAAGCAGTACGCTTGAATAACGTTCGATACCGATATAGTTGATGGATGGATTCTCCTTTGCAAGTGTCAGAAGAAACTGTCCTTTTCCCATCCCGATCTCAATATGGATCGGATTCTCCGGATTCTGAAAAGTCTCTTTCCAGGTGCCGCGATATCTGGTCTCATTTTTAATTACAAGGGGATGAGCTGTCAGATAAGCATCTGCTCCCGGTACATTTCTTAACCTCATATATCTTTCTCTTCCTTTAGTGAAAATATGTATAACCTTATTTATTTTATACTATTCTGAAATATTTGAAAACCCAAAAATATATTTTATAAGTTTTGTATAAAATATTCTTATGATATTCTCTTATTATTTAGTAGATTTTTCTAATTTAAAGTAGTAGAATATGTATGCATTATTAAAAATGTATAAATAATTTCTAAGAAAGGAGTCGGACAATGGATCATATTGTTAAAAAGCTCTCCGAAATCGAACACGCAGCCGAAGCTGTTGTGGAACACGCGGAACTGGAAAAATCAGAACTGGAAGAACGCATTCAATATGAACGCAATCAGTTCGACAAACAACTTGAAGATCACACCCAAAAGGAGCTGAACGATATCCACAAAGGATTAAACCGTCAGATGGATGAGATTCTTGCAAGGCAGAACCGTAAGAACCAGACAGCGATCGAAGAACTTAAAAAAGATTTTGAAGAGAAGCATACGGCATATGCCGAGAAAATTGTCAGACGTATCATAGAGGGATAGCATATGGGAAATTTACTTGCATACAGTGGCATCGTAACAAAAGTACGCGCCATGCAGGCGAAACTGCTCACTGATGAAGATTTCCGGAACATCGCCGCATTTCATACAGTAACCGAAGTTGCTGCTTATCTCAAAGAACATCCCGGATATCGGAATGTCCTTGCAGATATGGACGAAAACCGTCTTCACCGCGGTGAGATTGAGAAGCTTCTTGTGCAGTCACTTTACAGTGATTATACACGCCTGTACCGTTTTTCCGGAATGGATCAGAAAAAATTCCTGGAGCTTTATCTGAAGCGCTACGAGATGAATCTGATCAACTATTGTCTGCGTATTGTATTCAACCACTATCAGAAGCCTTTTGATCTGGATCATAAGAAAATATTCTTCGACAAATATTCGGATCTCTCCATCGATAAACTGATCACTTCGGGGAATATCGGTGAGCTGGTGGGAAATTTAAAGGGCACAGAATACTATGCGCCGTTAAAACGTCTGGAAAATGCGGAGAACCCTACCCTTTTTGATTACGATCTGGCACTGAATCTGTACTATTTTACAACCATGTGGAAGAAACGCAAAAAGATTCTGAAGCATAAGGAACTGGAAATTTTCACCAGAGATGCCGGAGCAAAGATCGACCTGCTGAACCTGCAGTGGATCTACCGTGCAAAAAAATATTACAACATGCTTCCGCCGGATATTTCCACACTGCTGATCCCGATACACTACCGGATTCATGTAGATCAGCTGAAGGATCTTGTAGAAGCACCGTCTGTCGATGAATTTTTAAAGCTGGTTACCAGAACGCCTTATCTGCGTCACACCGATACTCAGACACCAGCGTCCATCGAGACGATTTACAAAGACTGCCTGTACCGTCTCTACCTGGCAGACAGAAGAAGTAACCCTTATTCCATCGCAACCGTGAATACCTATCTTTTTCTGAAAGAGGAGGAGCTTGATAAGCTTACAACTGTGCTCGAATGTGTTCGCTACGGACTTCCTGCACGTGAGACATTAACTTATATAGGAGGAACAGCGAAATGATTGTTAAGATGAAGTTCCTGAGCATTACCGGACCACGCGCCGACATCGACCGCATGACAAACCGGTATCTTTCCAAATATGAGATGCAGCTTGAAAATGCACTCACGGAGCTCAAGACAGTAGATAATCTGATGCCATTTCTGGAAATGAACCCTTACCGTGATCCACTCGCAAAAGTGACACAGTTTCTGGGATATATGAAAGACATGCCAGCAGCGCCATCCTTTGATCAGAGCGAAGACGAGATCCTTGAGATGATTCGTTCTATCAATCATGACTACATGGATCTGCAGCAGCAAAAAGAAGAACTGAAAAAAAAGAGAGAGAATATCCAGGCACGTATGAAAGTCCTGGAACCTTTTACTTCTCTGGATTTTGACCTGCATGAGATCATGCAGTACAAATACATCCGCACAAAATTTGGAAAAATCAATGTGGATTATTATCACCGGCTGGAAAAAGCGCTTCTTGAAGACATTGATGCATTATTTCTGGAAGGCTCCAGAGATGCCTCTTATGTCTATGGCGTTTATTTTGTATCGGATGCTGATGCAGGAAAGGTCGATTCGATCATGCGGTCTCTCCACTTTGAAAAAATCGATCTGCTGGAAGACTTTGGCGGAACTCCGCTGGAAGCTTACCGGAGCCTGGATAAAGAAGTCCAGAATCTGACCGATGAAATCCAGGCAGTGAAGGATAAACGTCAGGAGATGTTCCGCAAGAACGCTTCCAGACTACTCGGTGCAAGAATTCAGCTGGAACGTTTTTCCGATAACTTTGATATCCGGAAATTTGCGGCACGAACCGAGACAGACGAACAGGAAGAATACTACATCCTCTGCGGCTGGATGTCCGAAGAAGATGCAAATGCATTTATCAAAGAGGCACAGGGAGATGACAAGGTTTATATCGTAGTAGAAGAGGACCGGGAACAGTATTTTGGAGAACCTCCTACCAAGCTTGAGAATCCAAAGCTTTTCAAACCATTTGAAATGTTCATCAAGATGTACGGACTTCCCAAGAGCGGTGAGATGGATCCGACCATTTTTGTAGGTATCATGTACAGCTTTATCTTCGGCGCCATGTTCGGGGATGTCGGTCAGGGGCTGCTGCTCTTTATCGGCGGTGCGATCCTGTATTTCACAAAGAAAATGAACCTTGCCGGAATCGTATCACTTGCCGGAATCTTCTCCACCTTCTTTGGATTTATGTTTGGAAGTGTGTTTGGATTTGAAGACATTATAGAAGCCAAATGGATCCGACCGATCAATCATATGACCACCTTACCGTTTATCGGAAAACTGAATACCGTATTTATCGTATCGATTGCTTTTGGTATGGGAATCATCCTGATTTCTATGATCTTCCATATTATCAACGGCATCCGTGCCAAAGATACCGAAGCAACCTGGTTTGATGCAAACGGCGTGGCAGGGCTGATATTCTACGGGGCAGCAGTTACCTGCATCGTTCTTTTCATGACAGGTCACTCTCTGCCGGGTGGAATCGTTCTTGCAGTGATGTTCGGAGTACCGCTTCTTCTGATCGCACTGAAAGAGCCGCTGACGAACAAGATCAAAAAGAAAACCGAAAAAATGGAACAAAGCAAAGCAATGTTTGTCACCCAGGCATTCTTTGAATTATTTGAAACCCTGCTCAGCTATTTTTCAAATACGCTTTCCTTTATCCGTATCGGTGCATTCGCAGTCAGCCACGCTTCCATCATGGAGGTTGTACTGATGCTTGCCGGTGCCGAAAGCGGGCATATTAACTGGGTAGTGATCGTACTCGGCAACCTGTTTGTATGTGGATTCGAAGGACTGATCGTTGGAATCCAGGTCCTGAGACTTGTCTATTACGAGATGTTCAGCCGTTTCTACAAAGGCAGCGGCCGCGAATTTAAACCTTATACAGGTACTGCAAAAAATTAGTTTTTCATTTTAGGAGGAAATTATCATGACTTTAGCAACTAAACTTATTCTCATTGCCGCACTGGTTTTAAGCATTTTCATTCCATTCGGATATTACCTGCTCGGAGAAAAAAATAAAGGACGTTATAAATGTGCACTTGCCTTCAATGTTCTTTCTTACTTTGGAACCTTCCTTGTAGCAGGGATCATGCTCTTTGGAAGTGTACCGGTACATGCGGCAGACGCCGCTGCCTCAGGCGCAGGCCTTGCAACCGGTCTTGGTTACATTGCAGCAGCTCTTGTTACCGGTCTTTCCTGCATCGGTGGCGGTATTGCCGTAGCAAGTGCAGCAAGCGCAGCTCTTGGAGCTATCAGCGAGGATTCCAGCGTCCTTGGTAAATCCCTTATCTTCGTAGGTCTTGCAGAAGGTGTATGCCTGTACGGTCTTATCATCTCCTTCATGATCATCAGCAGACTGTAATCATGAAAATGTATCTGATCAGTGACAACGTGGATACTTATACCGGAATGCGGCTTGCCGGCGTGGACGGTGTCGTAGTTCATGAAAAGCAGGAGCTGCGTGATGCGCTGGAAACTGCCATGAACGACAAGTCGATCGGTATCATTCTTCTGACGGAACGCTTTGGAAGAGAATTTCCGGATCTCATCGATGAGATCAAGTTAAAAAGAAAGATGCCTCTTCTGATCGAAATTCCGGACAGACACGGAACAGGACGTAAAAAGGATTTCATTACCTCATACGTCAATGAAGCGATTGGACTGAAACTTTAACTAGAAAGGCATAGAAGGTGAGACAATGACGCTTGAAGAGAAAATAGCGCATTTACAGGAAACGGTCATGACTGAAGCCCGTTCTGAAGGAAATGCGATCATTGACAATCACAAAAAAGCGCTTGAATCTTTATTTGAAAAGCATAAAAAAGAAGCGACCGCACAGTCTGAGGTCCGCATCAAATCCGAGACCTTAAGAGCCAGAAGGCAGGTAAATCAAGCTGCGGCAAAAGCCGAAACCGAACTGAAACGTGCTCTTGGCCAAACACAGAATGAATTAAAAGTCAGGCTGTTTGATGAAGTAAAGGAGCTTCTTTCTGACTTTACAAAAACAGACGAATATCTGGACTATCTCTGCAGCAAAATCCGCGAAGCCGCACGCTTTGCAGATGGCGAGGAGATGACCATTTATATTTCTCCTTCTGATAAGGAGAAACAGACAGAACTGGAAAAACGTACCGGCATGACGATCACCATCAGTGAATATGATTTTATGGGCGGTATGCGTGCTGTAATCCGAGGCCGTAATATTCTGATCGATCACAGCTTCCAGGCTGCAGTCGATTATGAATATCATCAGTTCAGTTTTGCAGCAGGAGGTGCAGGAATTGAATAAGACAGCAACTATTTATGGAATAAACGGTCCGGTCATCTATCTGAAGGGTGACACCGGATTCATGATGTCGGAAATGGTCTATGTGGGAAAGGAAAAGCTGGTTGGCGAAGTCATTTCCCTGGACAAAGACATCACGACTGTTCAGGTCTATGAAGAGACTTCCGGGCTGAAACCGGGAGAAATCGTAGAGGCTTCCGGAAGTCCGGTATCTGTAACTCTGGCACCTGGAATCCTGAACAATATTTTTGACGGAATCGAACGCCCGCTTGAGCAGATCGCAAATGTGGGCGGCGGTGCATTTATCACCCGCGGCGTCAGCGTTGATTCGCTTGACCGCGACAAATTATGGGATACCCACATCACCGTGGCCAAAGGAGATTACCTTCATGGCGGAGATATTATAGCGGAGGTTCCGGAGACCAGTGCGATCGTACACAAATGTATGGTTCCGCCGGATGTGGAAGGTGAAGTAATCTGCTGCGCGTCGGACGGAGATTACCGGATTGAAGATACACTTGTCACTCTGCGGCTTTCCGACGGAACAGAAAAACAGCTCAACATGATACAGCACTGGCCGATCCGTAAGGCGCGCCCGACAAGCTACCGTTTCCCGGCAAGTGTCCCTCTGATCACCGGACAGCGGATCCTGGATACCATGTTCCCGATCGCAAAGGGTGGAACTGCCGCAATCCCAGGCGGATTCGGTACCGGAAAAACCATGACCCAGCACCAGATCGCAAAATGGTCTGATGCCGATATTATCATCTATATTGGCTGCGGCGAGCGTGGAAATGAAATGACACAGGTGCTGGAAGAGTTTTCAGAGCTTGTGGACCCAAAGAGCGGCAATCCGCTGATGGACAGAACCACTCTGATCGCCAATACCTCCAACATGCCGGTAGCTGCCCGTGAAGCAAGTATTTATACCGGACTTACCCTGGCTGAATATTACCGTGACATGGGCTATGACGTAGCGATCATGGCAGACTCTACTTCCCGCTGGGCGGAAGCCTTACGTGAGCTTTCCGGCCGTCTGGAAGAGATGCCGGCAGAAGAAGGTTTCCCGGCTTACCTCGCCAGCCGTCTGTCTGCTTTCTACGAGCGCGCAGGCATGATGCATAACTTAAATGGCAGTGACGGATCCGTGACCATCATCGGCGCCGTATCACCGCAGGGAGGCGATTTCTCCGAGCCGGTCACACAGAACACCAAACGTTTCGTCCGCTGCTTCTGGGGACTTGATAAGAGCCTTGCCTACGCAAGACATTTCCCGGCGATCCACTGGCTGACCAGCTACAGCGAGTATCTGACCGATCTCGCCGCCTGGTACCACGACAATGTATCACCCAAATTCGTTGACTACCGCAACCGCATCATGGCACTTCTGAACCAGGAGAGCAGCCTGATGGAAATCGTAAAGCTGATCGGAAGTGATGTACTTCCGGACGATCAGAAACTGGTTCTGGAAATCGCAAGAGTCATCCGTCTCGGATTTTTGCAGCAGAATGCATTCCACAAGGATGATACCTGTGTCTCTCTGCAGAAGCAGTACAAAATGATGGAAATCATTTTATATTTATACAAACGCTGCCGCGAACTGGTAGCCATGAATATGCCAATGTCTGTCCTCAAGGAGGAAAATATTTTTGAACGTGTCATTGCGATCAAATACGATGTTCCAAATGACAATCTTCAGCTTCTTGACCAGTATCTGGCAGACATTGATGCTTTCCATGACCGCATCATGGAAAAGAACGCGTAAGGAGGGAAAATAAAATGGCAATTGAATATTTAGGCCTCAGCAGCATTAACGGCCCTCTGATCGCGCTGGAAGGCGTTCAGGATGCTTTTTATGATGAAATCGTAGATTTTGTCGTAAACGGCAAAGAACACAAAATGGGACGTATTGTGGAGGTCTACAAGGACAAAGCAATCATCCAGGTATTTGAAGGCACGGAAAATATGTCTCTTAACAATACCCACACCAGACTTACCGGACATCCGATGGAAATCGGTCTGTCCGAAGAAATGCTTGGAAGAACCTTTAACGGAATCGGCGAACCGATCGACGACCTTGGACCGATCACGGTTGAAGAGGTGCGCGATGTCAACGGACTTCCGTTAAATCCGGTCAGACGTGAATACCCTCGTAACTATATCCGCACCGGAATTTCTGCGATTGACGGACTGACCACACTGATCCGTGGACAAAAGCTGCCGATCTTTTCCGGCAACGGTCTTCCGCACGACCAGCTTTCCGCACAGATCGTAAAGCAGGCTTCTCTGGGCGGCAGCACGAATGAGGATTTCGCCATCGTATTCGCCGCAATGGGTGTCAAGCATGACGTAGCTGATTTCTTCCGCAGAACCTTTGAGGAGAGCGGTGTTGCAAACCATGTGGCAATGTTCCTGAACCTTGCCAACGATCCTGTCGTCGAGCGTCTGATCACCCCGAAGGTTGCACTGACCGCCGCTGAATACCTTGCATTTGAAAAAAATATGCACATTCTGGTCATTCTTACCGATATGACTTCCTTTGCCGAAGCCATGCGTGAGGTTTCTTCTTCCAAAGGAGAAATCCCAAGCCGTAAAGGATATCCGGGATATCTGTACAGTGAACTTGCCACCTTATATGAACGTGCAGGAATCGTAGAAGGAGTAAATGGTTCTGTCACACAGCTCCCGATCCTGACCATGCCAAATGATGACATTACCCACCCGATCCCTGACCTGACCGGTTATATCACCGAAGGACAGATCGTACTTGACCGGAATCTTCACGGACAGGCAATCTACCCGCCGATCAGCGTTCTTCCGTCCCTGTCCCGTCTGATGAAAGACGGTATCGGAAAAGGATATACCCGGGAAGACCACCAGGATCTGGCAAACCAGCTTTTCTCTGCATATGCTAAAGTAGGAGAGGCTCGGAATCTTGCTTCCGTTATCGGAGAAGACGAGCTTTCTCCGATTGACAAGAAATACCTGGAATTCGGAAAGGCATTCGAGGAGCGTTATATCGGCCAGGGACCGAATGAAAACCGTACCATCGAGGAAACCCTGGATCTTGGCTGGGAACTGCTTAGAATCCTTCCAAAAGAAGAACTTGACCGTGTCGATACCAAGATTCTTGACGTATACTACAAAGGCTAAGGAGGGAAGTCTATGGATCCACGTTCATTTCCCACCAAGGGAAATCTGATACTTGCGAAAAATTCACTGACACTTGCCAGACAGGGATATGAGCTGATGGACAAGAAGCGGAACATTCTGATCCGCGAGCTGATGGGCTTAATCGACGAAGCAAAGGATATTCAGGAAGAAATCGATAAAACCTTCACCTATGCCTATCAGTGCCTTCAGAGGGCGAATATCGAGCACGGGATCAGTACAGTAGAAGAACTTGCCTATACAGTTCCGATCGAGGATTCTATCCGCATCCAGACGCGAAGCATTATGGGAACAGAAATCCCGAAAGTGAAGTACGAAAAAGAAAATACCAGACCAACCTATGCATTCAGTACTTCCAGAGAATCAATCGATATCGCCCGTGATGCATTCTGCCGTGTAAAGGAGCTGACACTCAAGCTTTCTGAGGTAGAAAATGCAGCGTACCGGCTGGCTTCAAGTATCAAAAAGACACAGAAAAGGGCAAATGCCCTGAAAAATATTACGATTCCGATGTATGACAATCTCGTATATACGATTACAAATGCACTGGAAGAGAAGGAACGGGAAGAATTTACCCGACTGAAAGTGATCAAACGAATGAAAAACAAATAATATTTCTGAAAAAATCATAAAATATAGAAAATATATTGACAATATACCCGTTTTGTTATATAACTTATAGAACAAATAAGATTACAAAAGCAATAGATTTTACAAATCAGGGGGTGAGCATATGACTTTTTGGAAAGTATCCGACACCAGAATGAACTGCCTTATCACAGAAGCAGAGATTGCCGCACTTGGCTACTCACTGGAAGATCTGACACAGGACAGGGAGCGTACCGAAGAATTTTTGAATCTTCTTCTCAAGAAAGGGAAAGAAGTTCTTGGGCTTAACACAGACAATGGAATCCAGGGATTTTACGGTGCATTTCTTCCTGACCGGAGCCTGATGCTGTCGATCTCCTGCCAGGCTGAGAATTCTCTGGAATCCATCCAAAAAGATGGTTCTGAAGCTTCCGGTATGCTGATCGAGCCTGACAGCAGTGAAAAAGAGACCGTTCGCTGGCAGATTCTCTTTCCAAGTCTGGATAATGCAATCGACTTCTGCAAGATCCTTGGATACGGTCAGGCATCAGAAAGCCGTCTGTATAAAGATGACGGTGTCTACTACCTGATGGTAGACTTCCCGAATACAGAAGACGGCAATAAAAAGGCTCAGCGCATCGTATCCGCCGGTGAATTCGGTGGCATGGTCGAAAAAGATGCAATTTCTGAAGCCTATCTGAATGAACATGAAAAATGCCTCCTGAACAAGGATGCAATCAATATTTTATGCAAGATGTAGTAGAAGGGGACTAAAATAGTCCCCTTTTTAGTACACGAAATAGATTTTCCTTTATTTTTCCACAGATCCAGTAACTTTCCGCAAATGAAATAAACGATTACTTTTACATATGTCTCCATCTGTAGAAACAGATCCAAAAAAAAGAGCACCGTCCCCGATGCTAATTCATCAAAAACAGTGCTGATACTGCGCCTTCAGGGATTCGAACCCTGGACAAATAGATTAAGAGTCTACTGCTCTACCAACTGAGCTAAAAGCGCATACATTATTCGGTTTTCCGTAACGCAAGATTTATTATATAAGACAGCTATAAAAAATGCAAGCTTTTTTTTCATAAATTTTAAAATTTTTTTAAATAGATTTTTTTTCTGAAAAAGAATGTGCCAAGGCACATATAAAAAAGATCATGTGTACCGTCCGAAATTCGAACACATGATCTTTTTTGTGTACCTTTTAGGGTGGTTTTTTTCTTATCCTACATAAATTTACTGATATATCCCTGTACAAAGATAAATAATACAATCAGCGGCAGGATATAGCTTACATAAAATTTCGCCCATTTCGGGAATTTCAATCCTTCTCCGGTATCCGCTTCTTTCAGGAAGTTCTTCCATCCCCATCCATAACGGCTTGTACAGAACAGAAGATAGATCAGACTTCCAAGTGGAAGCAGGTTGTTACTTACCAGGAAATCCTCCAGATCCAGTACTCCGGAACCTTTTCCGAACGGCATAAATCCACTCCATACATTAAATCCGAGAACACAAGGCATGGAAAGTACCGCCACAACCACGATATTGACGATTACAGCCTTTTTCCGGCTGCATCCGGTCAAATCAATGGCAAAGGATAAAATGTTCTCAAAAACGGCGATTACGGTCGATACCGCAGCAAAAATCATAAATAAGAAAAATAAGGCTCCCCAGATTCTTCCGCCTGCCATGGAATTAAATACATTCGGAAGTGTGATAAAGATCAGACTCGGACCTTCTCCCGGATCCACCCCATATGCGAAGCATGACGGGAAAATGATCAGACCCGCGATCAAAGCAACAAAGGTATCCAGAAGTGTTACCAGGACTGCTTCTCCTGTAAGACTGCGGGATTTGTCGATATAGCTTCCGAAAATAGCAATTGCGCCGATTCCAAGGCTTAATGTGAAGAAAGCCTGTCCCATAGCGGCAAAAATCGTGTCAAATAAGCCATATTCCACGACTTTGTGGAAATCCGGTGCCAGATAGAAGTGAAGCCCCTCAGAAGCCCCATCAAGCGTTACAGAACGTACTGCAAGGATCAACATCAGTGCAAGCAGAAGCAGCATCATAACCTTTGTGATCTTTTCCACTCCATTTTGAAGCCCCATTCCACAAATTGCAAAACATCCAACAACAACAATGATCATAAAGAAAGTCATTGTTCCGGGTTTTGCAAGCATATCGGAAAACACACCTGCAACAGCGGCAGTATCCTTTCCCTCAAATTCACCAGTCATCATCTTGATGAAATACTGGACCATCCAGCCTGCAATTGTTGTGTAGAACATCATCAGCAGATAGTTTCCGGCCATAGCTCCATACTTATACCAATGCCATTTCGTTCCTTTTGGCTCCAGCCGGTCAAAGGAAAGCGCCGCACTTACTTTACTGGCTCTTCCGACAGAAAATTCCATTACCATGATCGGAAGTCCAAGAATCAGTAAAAATGCAAGGTAAATAAGAACAAATGCTGCTCCACCATATTTTCCTACAATATAAGGAAAACGCCAGACATTACCAAGACCGATCGCACATCCTGCAGAAATAAGGATGAATCCGAGTCTTGAAGAAAATTTTTCTCGTTGCATAAAAAATCCTCTCATTCTATTAAATTGTGGATAACTTGCCGAAATGATACTTATCCACATTTTTCGACAAGCTTGTGGATAACTTTTTTTCAGAATATCCACAGAGGAATTATACTGAATTACTGGGAAATTGTCTATGATTGTTTATATTTTTATTGGCGAAGCCACCTGACAATTTTAATTTTCCCCTTTTTAGTACACGAAATTGCCAGATGTGTACCTTTTGGGGTGAAAATTTGCATGTATATATATATTAAAGATAACAACAGCTTATTAAAATTCCTTTGTTTATATTAGGAGGGCTGAAAAAGCCCGTGGTTGACGCATTTCGGGGCATATTTTGTGTACGGAAACGGGGGAAGTTGTTTACTTCAAAGGGCAAAGAGGTGTACATATATGGGGGTTGTTGTTTACTTTGCGGGGTTACGCAGTGTACTTGAAGGGTTGGCGATTTTACCTTTTCTGTACACAAGTGTCGAAAAAATTTAAAAAAAGGCTTTACAAGAGGGGGGTTCTTGTATATAATCAACCTAGACGTACCGTTTTGGTACACAATTTTTATCAAAAAAGGTACCTTAATGGTACACGAAAAGAACAATACACACCTTAAACGTACACAAAACGTAAAAAAAGACAGAAACCCCATTTTATGGGGTACTTTTTAGGGGAGGGTGTTCCTTTTTGGTACACAAATCCCCAATATAAAGGGGTTGGTTACCCCGAATGGTACACAATAAGGGATTATATGGGGTGTAGAGGGGATTTTAATACACCTCAAAAGTACACAATAATACAGAAGAAAACAATTAAGGGGTATGAGCGATGAAGGAAACACAGAAAAAACCAAAAGAGAAACAACTGCTGGATCATGATACGGTCTCCCGGTCCAATGTGCTGATCGAAAGTAAATCCAGTACATCATTATTTGAAAGAAAGCTTCTTAATATTGCAATCGCAAAAGCATATGTAGAAGACGGTGAGCTGATCGCAAAGGTTTCCACCAAGGATGTTAAGAATTATCTTCATATAACAGGAAACTCCATCTATTCTCGTCTGAAAGAAGTATCAAAAGAGACATTGGGACATGTAGTAAGTATCGAGGACGACGAAAAAGAGAACTTCATCATGTTCAATGTAGTGAATAAATGTGAATATAGAGATGGCGTGTTTACAACCAGATTTACTAAAGAGATGAAACCTCATATCTATAACCTGAAAAAAGACTATACCCGTATGAGTCTTGATGTATTGTGCTCTTTTAAATCCCTGTTCACAACCCGTGTTTACGAAATCCTGAGAACCCAGTATTATCGTTTTGACAGGGAACAGTGTGACCAGCTGATCGTACCGAGACCGCCGAAGAATCCATACACGATCGCAGAGCTTAAATTTACACTGAATGTAGTGGATGCAAATGCATCTAAAGCAGTAAAACGTCTTGTTGAGCAGGGACGTTTTGAAGAAGCGCTTGCAGAGATTAAGGATGCACCGTTTGAAGATTGGCGTAATTTCCGTAGAAAAGTACTTGAAGTTGCGAAAAAAGAGCTGGAAGAATCCGAGTATTCCGAGATCTGCTTTGATTATGAGCCGGTTAAGAGCGGGAAGGGCGGAAAGGTTACAGGAATCCGTTTCTTTGTAAAGAAGAATCCGAAGTGTATCCATCATTCAGATCTTCAGCGTATGCCATCCGGAGAAGAAGAGGGCGAAGAGATTGCGCCAAATGTACTGGCTGCAAAGAAAACTCCGGTTAATGAAAAACTGATTTTAGAAGTTGCTGATATTTTTGGAAATGAACCGATCACGATTCAGGAGATTAAGGTGCTGCTTCAGGTATCCGATAACCAGCCGGATGTGATCCGGAAAGCTTTTAAGCTGTCACAGGAGCAGGCATACATCAATAATCTGGTCGGATGGCTCAGAAAATGTATCGAAGAAAAGTGGTATGAGAACGAAAAAGTATCCAAGTTCAAAGGAAAGACGCTGGAAGAAGCGCAGATGACACTGGATCTTTATCAGGAATACATAGAAGAGCGCGAAAAAGTGAAAAAAGAGTAGGGTATTTTCTGCGAAAAGCAGAGTTATTACCTAAATGGTACACAAGTTAAGTGGAAGAATGTGTCCCTGGGATGCTATTTGCAAAGAGGCAGGTAGCATCCCAGGGATTTTGTGTATACGATGAGCCTGTACTTGGCGAATGTACATCATCGAGCTGTTAAGCGAGATAGGGTACAAAGTATACGAATCGAGTAGGAGTCAGCCTACTCGATTGTCTTATTGTATGATGGAAAATTAAAGTAGATGTTGGGATCAAAAGGTATTTTGACCCTGGTATCTTAAATTATGGAGGAACGGAAGAAAATTATGGAAATAAGAAGATTACTGGATTTTTTAAAGACAGCGGAACAACTGAAATGTAACACCAGACATTCGTATACTTCAAGTGGCAGGTTGGAGAGTGTGGCAGAGCACAGTTGGCGGCTGGCGTTGATGGCAATGCTGGTTGGGGATGAATTTCCGGAGATGGATATGGATAAGGTGATAAAAATGTGTCTGATCCATGATATGGGTGAGGCGATCACCGGAGATATTCCGGCATTTGAAAAGACGGATAAAGACCGAAAGGTTGAGAATAAAAAGGTGGAGCAGCTGACGGATATACTTCCGGAACCGGTCCGTGCAGAATGGAAGGCATTATTTGAAGAGATGGAAACAATGGAGACACAGGAGGCGAGGCTTTATAAATCACTGGATAAGCTGGAGGCGCTGATCCAGCATAATGAGGCGGATATCTCGACATGGATTCCGTTGGAGTATGATCTTCAGATGACGTATGGGAATGAAGAATGTAAGTTTACGGAATATATCCAAAGGCTTCGGGATGAAGTGAGGAAAGATTCCAAGCGGAAGATTGAAGAAAGCAAACAGAAAGACTAATAAAAAATTTTCATAATAGTTGCATTGGAAATGTAATACTGCATATTCATGCTGAGCCGGGGCGAATGTCCAGGCTTATTTTCTATATATGATAAGTAAAAATTCACTTATAAATCGGGGTAACAGGATTCGAACCTGCGACCTCACGGCCCCCAGCCGTGCGCTCTGACCAAGCTGAGCCATACCCCGAAGTGTTATTTTATTATAGTATAAATTGTGTTAAATCTCAATCATTCTTTTGATGTGAGAAAGTGCTGTTGACAGGTTTCTGGAAAGAGTTCAAAATAACGATATGCAAATATAAATGAGTAGGATGAGGAACGATTATGGAAAATTTAATTTTCAGTCTGAATGCGACGATTCCGATATTTTTAATGATGTTACTTGGAATGTTATTCAGAAAACTGGGGTGGATGGATGAAGTCTTTGCAGCAAAGATGAACAAGTTTGTATTTTTGGTTCCGCTTCCGGTGTTGCTGTTTGAACAGCTGGCGACTGTGGATTTTTCGGAAGTATGGGATATTAAGTTTATTCTTTTTTGTTTTGTGGTGACGGCGATCAGTATTACGATATCAACTTTGATTTCACTGCTGTGGAAAGATCGGAGCGTTAAAGGCGAATTTATACAGGCGACTTACCGGAGCAGTGCGGCGCTTCTTGGAATTGCTTTTATCCAGAATATTTACGGAACTGCGGGAATGGCACCGCTTATGATCATCGGCAGTGTGCCGCTTTATAATATTATGGCGGTTGTGGTGCTTTCAGTGTTTAAACCGGGGAATAATTCTTTTGATAAGGCGCTGGTAAAGAAAACGCTGAAGGGGATTGCAACGAATCCGATCATTATTGGAATTGTGGCGGGATTTGTCTGGTCTGCACTTAAGTTTCCGATGCCATCGATTTTACATAAGACGGTATCAAGTATCGGTGCGACAGCGACGCCGATGGGACTGATGTCGATGGGTGCAACCTTTGAGATGAAAAAGGCAACATCGAAGATGAAGCCTACACTTGTTGCTGTGTTTATGAAGCTGGTTGGATTCTGTGCGATATTTTTGCCGATGGCGGCACTTCTTGGATTTAGAAATGAAGAGCTGATTGCGATTTTGGTAATGCTTGGATCTGCTACGACGGTCAGCTGTTTTGTTATGGCAAGGAATATGGGACATGAGGGGACGCTTAGTTCCGGGGTGATTATGATGACGACGTTGTTGAGTGCGTTTACGCTTACGATGTGGCTGGATGTGTTGAGGTCATTTGGGTTGGTGTAAGAAGAATAAAAATAGAAGCAGCTAGTTAAAATGGGAATTGTGGTAGCACACCATTGACTAGTTGCTTCTATTTTTTAAAGATTAAATAAGTCGCTGTGACTGCCGGTTCGAAATTGAGTGGTATTTTTGATTTCATATTTTGTCATGAATCAAGATCTGCAAAAAGTTCATTAACATCATGGTATCCTTTGATGTTAGGATCTTTTGCAATCCTTTCTGCCTCAAGCATAGCAGAGACGGTTTCTTTACTTGGAGTTCCTTCTGTAATTTTGAAAGGAATTCCTCTTTCGCGGAGAGACTGGCGGACAAAAATATTGAAAGCTGTGCTGAGATTCATACCGAGTTCTTCGTAAAGAGCTTCGGCTGCAGCTTTGAGATCGCTGTCCATACGAATGCTGATATTACTTGTTGTTGATTTTGCCATAGTAATCACCTCTTTTTATGATATAGATATTATATGGCAAATGCACGAAAATATCAATATATTGCACGAAAAAACACATTATATATGAGCTGCTGTTAGAGGGGCGCGAAGGCGCTGGCGCTGTTCGCTGGGGAGATGGATGCCGGGGGCGGGGAAGGCGCTGGCGCTGTTCCCCTTGGATGGATGTGTGTTGTAGGTAAGAGGGGGTTGTTGGTCGAATGATTTAGGGGAGGAGCAGTGCACCACAGCTCGTGAACCTGGCGGTTCATTCGCTGTGCGAGCTATCGCTCTATCAAAATAAAATAACACCCAAATTTTCATGCGAGCATGAAATTTGGGTGTTTTTTTATTTTGGCACTGCTCTATCTGAGAACAAAGTACTGTTCATACCACAGTAGGAATGAATATACTGTATAAATCTTTCTATGATAATTTCCAACTTTATTCTTATGATCTTCCAACCATTTCAGCAGTAAGTCCTGATTGAAGAATTCGGATACGAAGTCTTTCTGGAACATTTCTTTTACTTTATTATAGTATTTATCTTCCCGGAGCCATACTCTGAATGGTACGAGGAATCCGAGTTTTTTACGTTTTGCCCAGTCCATTGGGATGTGGGAGAGGGCGGAGGTACGGAATGCTTTTTTGGTTTCCATGCCGTCTACGCAGTATTTGCTGTCGATGCTGCGGGCGAGTTCCCAGACTTTTTTGTCGAGGTATGGTACACGCAGTTCGAGGGAGTGTGCCATGGTCATCTTATCTGCTTTGAGCAGGATATCGTGTGGCAGCCACAGATGCATATCGAGGAAGAGCTTTTTATGAAGGTCGTCCTGATCTTTTACCTGGTCGAAGTACGGTTTGGTTACGTCCTGGTAGCGCATCTTGCTCTTGTATGCAGGAGCGAGTACTTCATCTGCTTCTTCGTTGTCCATGATGAATGCCTGTCCGATGTAGGAATCTTCTACGGAAGTTGCATTTCTCTTGAGGAAGTTAAGTCCTCTCTTGTCAGGCTGGTGTTTTGCCCAGTCTCCGAGTTTTTTACGGATAGATGCCGGTACGATCTTGCGGTACATATCACCGGATTTGCTTGGGATATATGTCTCGTATCCACCGAACATCTCATCTGCACCTTCTCCACTTAAGACTACTTTTACATCTTTGGCTGCGAGCTGTGACAGATAGTACAGCGGAACAGCGGAAAGGTTGGCATGTGGTTCATCGGAATGATACTGAACCTCCGGCAGAGCATCGAAGAATTCGTCAGAAGAGATTTCTTTTTTTGCATTGCTCATATGAAGGATATCGCACAGATCCTTGGAGAAGGTTGTCTCATCGAATCCGCCGACTTCAAATCCTACGGAATAGGTCTTCATCGGTTTTACAGTAGATGCGATGTAGCTTGAATCAACACCACCTGAAAGGAAGGATCCTACTTCTACATCAGCAATCTGATGGTAATCAACAGAATCCTGAATTGTCTCACCGATGAGTTTTACTGTCTCGTCAAAGCTGCGGTCTTTCTTTGCATAAGTCGGATCGAAGTATTTTGTTTTCTTAAGTTCTTTTCCATCATAAGTGAAGTATGTTCCCGGTTCTAGTTTGAATACACCTTTGAACATGGTTTCAAGAAGTGGGGTGTACTGGAAAATCAGGTACATCTTGAGGGCATCTTTGTTGACCTCTTTATGAAAATGTGGGTGAGCCAGGAAGGACTTGATCTCAGAACCAAATAAAAGGCTTCCATTCATCTGTGCATAGTAGAATGGTTTGATTCCGAAGTAGTCTCTTGCTCCGAATAAGTTGTGAGTTTCTTTATCGTAAATTACAAATGCGAACATTCCGCGGAGCATAGAAGCAATTTTTTCGCCATAGGTTTTGTATCCCTGAAGAATAACTTCTGTATCGGAGTTTGTCTGGAACTGACATCCGTGTTTCTCAATCAGTTCTTTACGGATTTCCTGATAGTTGTAAATTTCTCCGTTGAAAATAATGACATGTTTGCCATCTGCACTGTGAATCGGCTGAGATCCGCCTTCAAGGTCGATGATACTCAGACGGCGGAAGCCAAGGGCTACATAGTCATCAACAAAGCTTCCCTTGCTGTCAGGTCCGCGGTGGGCAATGCGTTCACCCATCTGGTCGATGACTTCTTCTCTATTAAAATCGCCGGCGCCATAATAGCCTGCAAATCCACACATAAATTGCACATCCTTTCTGAATTGATACATATTAAAAATATTATAGTAACTTAATTTTGCCTGTAGATTTATTTATTATACCATAGTCTATATAAGATTAACAAGGGATAAAAAACCGGAAAGGAATATCCAATAAAATCAGTAGGATATTCCTTGCATATTTTTTACAGGTGTTATATAGTGAAAAATGCGGATAAATGCGTAAAAGCCGGCAAAGAAAAGGGGAATCCGGGAAATGGAAAAGGTGAAAACTTTCCTGGCAGATATATCTGATCTGCTTAATGAGAAAAATTATCAAAAAATTTATAAAAAAGTTCCGGCGTTCCGACAGGAAAAAGCAGACCGGCTGAAGCACAGGGAGGATCAGGCTCAAAGCGTGGGTGCATGGTATCTTTGGATGAAGATACAGGAGAGACACAAGATACCGCAAGATGCAGGGCAGTCCTTTAATTTATCACATTCTGGGAAATATGTTCTGTGCAGCGCAGGCGTATCCGGAGAGAGGGTAGGCTGCGACATCGAATGCATGCGGAAATATCATGAAAGGCTGGCAGAAAAATATTTTTGTTCTTCTGAATATGAGAGAATCCGGAATGCAGATGAAGCAGAGCGGACGGAAATGTTTTACCGCTACTGGGTTTTAAAAGAAAGCTTTTTAAAAGCGACGCGCAAAGGTCTTGTGATGGGATTGAATACCAGCGAGATCCAGATTCCGAAGCAGGGAGATCCGTTTTTTTTAAGGCAGCCGGAAGAGATCCGGGAAGCTTATTATTTAAAAGAATATCAGACAGATGGAGCAAGGATTGCGGTGTGCTCAACGAATCCGAATTTTGACGAAAATATTTTGGATATGACAGATATTTACAAAAGAGAAATGATTGTGGAACTTAAAGATTGAAAATAAGCCAATGAAACAAGAAGTGGATTGGTTAAGAGTTTACAGGTATTTTATGAGAGAAGAAGGAGAAGAAGATGCTTACACAATTTTCGAGAACAGAACTGCTTCTTGGCAAAGAGGCGATGGATAAACTGAAGAATTCAAGAGTTGCCGTATTTGGAATCGGCGGAGTCGGCGGTTATGTATGTGAGGCACTGGTACGAAGCGGAGTCGGGGCATTTGACCTGATCGATGATGACAAGGTATGTCTGACCAACTTAAACCGTCAGATCATTGCAACCAGAAAGACGGTAGGAAAATACAAAGTAGATGTTATGAAGGAGAGAATGCTGGAAATCAATCCGGACGTGAATGTGCGGATCCACAAATGCTTCTTCCTTCCGGAAAATGCAGATGAATTTCCGTTTGATGAGTATGATTATGTAGTTGATGCAGTTGATACGGTGACTGCAAAGATTGAGCTTGTCATGAAATCGCAGGCAATGAATGTGCCGATCATCAGCAGTATGGGAGCCGGAAACAAGCTGGATGCAAGTGCATTTAAAGTGGCTGATATCTATAAGACACAGATGTGTCCGCTTGCAAAAGTTATGCGCCGGGAGTTAAAGAAGCGTCATGTTAAGAAGTTGAAAGTTGTTTATTCAGAAGAGAAACCGACCAGACCAATCGAGGACATGGCAATCAGCTGCAGAAACCATTGTATCTGTCCGCCAGGAGCAGAGCATAAATGTACGGAGAGAAGAGATATTCCGGGAAGTGTGGCATTTGTGCCATCTGTAGTCGGACTGATTATAGCAGGGGAAGTAGTGAAGGACCTCTGTGCAAAATAAAAATAAAATCGCGGGCGCCCCTGTGGGGCGCATATTAAAACCAGGCATTTGCTGTCAGAACTTGCAGCAAATGCCTGGCTTTTTTGTTTCATTTTTTTTCACAGATTTTCCGGAAAATCTTATACGATCTGTATCGGAGATCAGGAAACAGAGGTAACTCTGGAGAGTAATTATACAGAGCTTTAAACTTAAAAAATTCTAAACTTGTCGGAAAAGACTGTTTTCTCATGAAGAAATATGTTAAAGTAAGGCTGAAATATGCGTAAAAAGGAACAAACATTAACGAGATGTCGTTTAAGGAAGGAAGAACCATAGACATATGATGAGAGAAGACAGGAAAAGAGCGGAGCAGCGCCAGAAAAAAATAGCGAGGCGCAAGCGGGAAGTACAAAGGATGAAAAGAAAGCTATATAAAGCAGGCATTCTTGCAGCAGCAGGAATTATCGTGTTGGCTGTGATCCTGATGCTTTGTGGAAGTGGAAATGCAAAGAAATCTGCAAAAAAGACATCCTCTGCCAAGACAAAGATAGAGACAGAAACAAAGACACCAGAAGAGATAGAAGCTGAGAAAGTCCAGGAGGTGCTGGATTCTGACCAGTATAAAGACCAGCTGGGCGAATTATATAAGAAAAACCCGGAGACGAAGGAAATCATTCTGAACAGAGAAAAGTATTCCGATGATCTGCTGACATGGCTGTTTGATCATCAGGAAGCACTGCAGTGGGTGATTGATTATCCGGAACAGTCAGCACGATCAGAGGAAGAACTCAGTGCGCAGGGACTTCAGGCGGTAGATTTGAAAGATTATAGAATCCAGAACCATATTCCGGTATATTTCCAGTGGAGCGAAGTATGGGGATATGCATCTTATGGTTCCGAGAATATCGGAATGGGTGGATGCGGACCGACCAGCCTTTCCATGGTGGCGACAGGACTTACAGGCAATACTTCATTTACACCGAAGTATGTGGCAGATATGAGTGTCAATATGGGATATTATGTAGATGAAGTCGGAACAGACTGGACGCTTATGACTGCAGGAGCTTCAGAACTTGGAATAAACTCTGCACAGCTTACAAACTGGTCAGAAGACACTCTCAAATCCGAGCTTTCGGCAGGACATCCGATCATCTGCAGTATGGGACCGGGTGATTTTACAAACCAGGGACATTTTATCGTCCTTTCCGGGCTGACAGAGGAGGGCAAGGTACTGATCAATGATCCGAACAGTAAGATCAACAGCCGTAAGAAATGGGATCTGAATACAATTATAAATCAGATGAATGCAGCGTGGTCATTCTGGGTATAAAAATTTGGAAAAAGTGCAGGAGAATTGGATAAATTCCCTTGCGCTTTTCTTTTATTTATGATATAAATAGATATTGTCGAGAGACAAAATGGGTGGATTCCCGAGTGGCCAAAGGGGACAGACTGTCACTCTGCTGCAATTTGCTTCGGTGGTTCGAATCCACCTCCGCCCATTGATGCGAGGTTGAAAAGACAGTGCAGAGCACGTATGCTTTTCGCAGAAACCGTTTGAGCATCTCTTGCCGCAGTGGCGGAACTGGCAGACGCCCGGGACTTAGAATCCCGTGGGTAGTGAGACCCGTGCCGGTTCGATTCCGGTCTGCGGCATTCGTTAAAAATGGGAGAGACGTTGAATTTACAGCGTTTCTCTTATTTTTTTGTTTTAAAATGTTTGAACACCTTTGAACACTTTATGATGAAATACCAAGATTCTGAAAAGCAAGCCTGTCATTCTTCCTCTTATTGACATTCCGCAAGTAATGCAATGTTGTAGCTGTCTCACTATGTCCCATTAAATAACTAAGGGTTGTAAGATTATTTCCGTCAAAAGCTGTTGAAGCATTGTAAAAGCGGATTTTATGACTGGAATGATAAGGAACACCGGCTTCTTTGCAATATTTCTTCAAACGGCGATTAAAGCTGTCTGTTGTCATAATCTCGCCGTTGGGTTCAAAGACATATATTCCATTTGGATTTAATTCCTTTGCTTTGTGAAGAATTTTAAGTGCTTCGTCTGTAAGGAACTGTTTACGGAATCCATGAGAAGTATTTCCTTTCATTTGATTTACTACTTTTACTTTTCGGCTTGAGAATGTTAAATCATCATTCAATGTACGTTCACAGGTCGCCTGTCTGTGAAGATATACAAGCCTGTTATTGTAGTCAATATCTTCCCAACGGATAGCTTTTGTTTCTCCAACACGGATAAACAGATAGAAAGATAACTGTATTGCAAGAGAATATGGCTCTATGATACACCGAAGATAATTTAATAACTTATGCGTATCATCACGGGAAAATACATTGTCACTTTGTACTTCTACTGGCTTATAGGTAAACTGTTTGAAATTCACATCAGAGACAGGATTATGTGATATAATTTCTTCTTCGATCGCATAACTCATTATTCCATTCAAAACAGAACGGGCATTACTGACTCGCTTGTGAGTGAACTGTCGGTCTTTTGTAGCTTCTCTGAAAAAGCGGATAAGCGTGATTGGTTTGATTTCGCCTATCTTCATTTTAACAAGTTCTGTATCTTTGAAAAATCTATTCCATTCAGATACATATTCTTGAATTGTCTTTGCTTTTACGGAAGTATAGTCTCTTTTATACAAAAGCCATTCAGCGTATAATTCTTCCAGTGTGACATTCTGACGGTTTTCAGCTTTCTGCTTTTCGATATAAAATCTGATGATTTCTTTTTCAAGGTTCTCTTTACTCTTCCTCTTGACAGGACGGCGTTTGTTAGGTTTGGTTTCATCGGGTAAATAAGTACGCCAGCTTTTTTCTGATTCCGAGTAATAAATTTCATATTTGTGATTCTCCAAGATTTTTTTATTTGCCATAATTTTAAAATCTTTGAAGACTTCATCTGTGGTCATGTTAGCACAGGTGGCTAACGTATTCAATAATGTTATATCTGAAAACGTAACGGGATTATCCATAAGATTCCCCCTTTACGCAAGGATTTTCTTTTTTAATTTTGATGTAGATAACACTGCTGTCCTTTAAGCATGAACCAGTAGATAAGAAAGCGTTGGTATCGTAAATTTGCCTTGTGTATTCTTTCTGAAAGACGATATTTTCTTTTTGTAAGTCATGTAAAATGTCTTCGGTCAGCATAACTTTTGTTTCGTGTGGAACTTTCAGATTTTGAGATTTGAAAAAGGCTTTTTTCTTATGTTCTTTCAAATCAAGGTCTTTTCCAAAATACTTGCTAAGATAACGACCTCTGTTTTCTTTGCTGTCTACATCAATGCGATTGATTTTAATAAATCCATGTGACCATAAATTCTGTAATTTTTCTTTTGCTATATACGGAAAATCAAAGAAAATAACATGATAATGGATTGCTCCACGCTTCTGTTTCTCCCACGTTGCAAGGTATTTTAATAACTGGGTTTTGGTATGGTACAAATAATAATTTAATCGCTGGATAAAATACTTAAATTCTCGGTTAGTTATCAGGATTTCTTGAATGTTTTCTTTAAATGTCAGCGTTACAAATTTTGTTTTGTTATCAAAGTTGCAGTCAACAATACGGGCAATATCCCAACGAGCCTGTTCGTAATGCTTCTGCTTGCGTTTTAAACTGTCATATTGCTTATGAGCTGACATTTCATCAAATTTTTTTCGGTTACTTGTGTCTGTTAAATCTGCCTTTTCTTTCGAGTGAATAAAAATAGGGTTTTCGTAAATATATACTTCTTTTGTAGTAGGAGTTTCAATGATTTTCGTATTGTATGCAAAACACTCTTTTGTTTTGCTCACGAATCTCACCTCATATCCCAATTTTTGTAATGAATGTTCCGATTGTTTTCGGAAGATGTTGTTTTATATATCAAGTATAGAGGTCAGCCAGTTCAGCACCTATGACGTTGTCCGGCACTGACTGGCTGACATAGTAGGGAAATTATTTCATTCCCACTTTTCTGATATTGGAAGCTTCTGCTTTGACAGAAAGACGTCCATTATAGAGACTAGCCCAAGTATGTAATCCATCAAATGAGACTGGAATCTGCCCTTTTTGTTCAAGTTCTTCGTTGGTAACAATCGCTGTGTTAGCCTTAATGCCTACTTTGACTTTTTCAAACTTTAATTTTGGAAGAAGAACTGTATAGTAGAATCCTAATTTTTCTTTTGTAGAAAAGTCTACCCAGTCAGAAACTTCTACTAACTGAAATTCCTCTTGCAGTTTGTCTGGATTTAAAATAAAGTCATTTCCTCTAATCATCGTTTCACCTCCTTACGAATATCTGATTATCAGATATTAAGATAATC